>CAYNWI010000072.1:0-10663 GCA_964400825.1 uncultured Anaerolineae bacterium
TTCTGATCTTCTCGACCAGGCGGTAGATCAATCTCTCCTGGGTCTCGGCGTCCATGCCGGGGTAGCCACGCTCGTCGTGAGTGAGTCCTGTTATGTGGAAGCGGTAGCCTTCGCCAGCGTTGGCCATAGGGGGCACGAGGTCGTCGCCAGCCTCATAGGGCAGGTATTCATCGGGCGGAACAGTGGGCCGGCGGCGCGAGACGATTTCGATCTCCTCTGGCGGGGGAATGACTACCTTCTCCGTCATGTGTCCCACTTCGGCGTCGGTCATGACCAGCACCGGGGTGCGGTATTTCTCAGCGAGGTTGAAGGCGCGGATGGTCAGGTTGAAAAGCTCTTGCGGAGAACTGGGGGCCAGAGCGATGATCTCGTAGGGGCCATGCGAGCCCCAGCGGGCTTGCATCATATCACCCTGCGCCACCAGAGTAGGCAGCCCCGTGGAGGGGCCGCCTCGCTGCACGTTCACCAGCACGCAAGGGGTCTCGGTCATGATCCCCAGGCCCAGGTTCTCCATCATCAAGCTGAAGCCAGGGCCAGAGGTAGCGGTCATGGCCTTGACCCCGCCCCACGAAGCCCCCAGCACGGCGATCATGGAGGCCAATTCATCCTCCATCTGGATGTAGGTCCCCCCTATCCGGGGCATTCGTGCAGCCATGCGTTCGGCAATCTCTGTGGCTGGAGTGATGGGATAGCCAGCGAAGAAACGGCAACCGGCGGAGATGGCCCCCTCGGCGCAGGCCACGTCGCCCATCATGAAGAACTCCCCAGTCAGAATCCCGTCTTTGCTCACGGTGTCTCCTCTCTCCCATTCAGATAGATAGCAAACTCAGGGCAGAGCATCTCGCAGAGACCACAATTGACACACGCCTCCTCGTCTTTGACGCGAGGCGGGTGATAGCCCTTGGCGTTGAATTCATCAGAGATCTCCAGCACGTGGCGTGGACAGTATTCCACGCAGAAACTGCAGCCCTTGCACCGCTCTTTCAAGATGCGGATTCGGCCACAGGGAATCTCCAACTGCTCGATGTCCAGCGGCTTTCGCCAATACTTCACGTCATCCTCCCGTTATCACGCTCTCCTACTCACTACGCGAAAAAAGGCGGGGGAACCACGGAGTTCATCCCCCCGCCAAGCTCGCCGTCTGTCCCTTCAGAAAGCTGTGATACTTTTTCACCCCGGCGCAAAAGTATAGCACCCTCCACCAATTTTGTCAAGCAACCAATAAGCCGGGTATCTCGCCGGGGTAGCGAGCCACCTTCACGCCGACCGCCTCCAGGGCCGCGATCTTCTCCGCCGCCGTACCCGTGCCGCCCTGGATGATGGCCCCGGCGTGGCCCATACGTTTGCCTGGCGGTGCGGTTCTTCCCGCGACGAAGGCGACCACGGGCTTGGTCATTTCGCTGGCGATGAAATCGGCCGCCCGCTCCTCGTCAGTGCCGCCGATCTCGCCAATGAGCACCACGCCCCTGGTCGCGGGGTCTCCCTCGAACAGGGTCAGCATGTCAATGAAATCGGAGCCGAGAATGGGATCGCCGCCGATGCCCACGCAGGTGGACTGGCCCAGGCCGTGCGCGGTCAGGTCATAAACCACCTCGTAAGTCAAAGTGCCGCTGCGGGAGACCACCCCCACCGTTCCCGGCTTTGTGATGTGGCCAGGTATGATGCCCACCTTAGCTTGGTCGGGGGTGATCAGGCCGGGGCAATTGGGGCCAATCAGGCGCGCTCTTCCTTGATCCAGGTACGCTTTCACCTTGATCATGTCCTGGGTCGGTATCCCCTCGGTGATGCACACGATAAGGGAGATGCCCGCGTCGGCGGCCTCGTAGACGGCGTCCGGGGCAAAGCGGGCCGGCACGTAAATGATGGACGTGTTGGCGCCGGTCGTCCTAACAGCTTCTTTGGCCGTATTGAAAACGGGCACGCCGGCCACTTCCATCCCACCCTTGCCCGGCGTCACTCCGGCCACCACCTGCGTGCCGTAGTCCAGCATCTGGCGGGTGTGAAACTCTCCCTCCCGCCCGGTGATGCCTTGAACTAAGAGACGAGTACTCCTGTCAACTAGTATGCTCATGTAGACAACTCCCTAATGGGTATTGGATATTGGATATTGCTCTCTGTATCATGCTGGTAGGATTCCGCCTTCGGCCAGGGTGGCTCGTAGCGCGGCTTGCTGGGCCTCGTCCAGCGGGCCCAGGGGCGAGCGCAATGGGCCGCCGTAGTAGCCGAGCCAATCGAGGGCTTGCTTCAGGCCGGGGACACCGAAGCGAGCCGTCACTGCGGTGTTAGGTGGAATCATCTTCAACTGCAACTGCCGAGCCTCCTCGTGCCGCCCCTCCTGGGCATAGCAGTAGATGCGATAGCACTGCTCCGCAGCGACGTTGGCCAGGGCCGCCACCACACCCACCGCGCCCAGAACCAGGGCCGGATAGAAGAAGCTGGCCGAGCCGGCCAGGACGTTGAAGGTGGGAGGCGCAGCCCTGATGATGCCCCCCAACTTGACCACGTTCCCTGAGCTATCCTTGAGGCCCACGATGTTGGGATGCTGCGCCAACTCCACCACCGTTTCCGCTGCGAGGTCAACGCCAGTGCAAGCAGGCATGTTGTAGATCAGGATGGGCAAAGGGGAACGTTCGGCCAGCCCCAGGAAGTGCCGCCTCATCGCCTGGGCGTCCATTTTGGAGGTGTAATAGCTGGGGGTGATGACGAGGGCCGCGTCCGCACCGATGGCCGCGGCCTGCTCCGTCAACTCCAGAGTGCACCTGGTTGACTCGCAGCCTGTGCCGGCGATGAACAGCTTGTCTTTGGGGATGGCCTGGCGGGCCGTTTTCAGCACCCCGATCTTCTCCTCGTCGCTCAGATAGGTGAACTCCCCGTTGGAGCCCAGCACAACGAGGCCCGCCAGTGGCGTCTGGCTCCACCTGGCGATGTTCCCGGCCAGCTTGTCGTGGGCAACCGCTCCGTCGGCGTCGAAGGGAGTGGGGATGGGGGCGTACACTCCCGATAAAGACAACTTTTCCATAGTTGCTCCTCCCTCACGAGTCTGTAAACAAGGACTTCATCATCTCCCGAACGGGACTTGCCATAAAACATCATTCGAGCTTCCCGGTCTGAAATACCAGTTCTTGAAGTTGGCGATTTCTCAATGGACTATCGCCGGTAAATATCTTTCTCCTTGCGGGTTATTTCATACATTTCAATTGCTCTTGTCTCATCATCAAGTCTGTACAATATCCGGTAATCTTTGCGCACTGTGATTCGCCAACAATCCGTTGTGCCTCTAATCTTTCTACAGCCTCGCGGTCGAGGGTCATCCCTCAAGGCAAGAAGGGCTTTGTCTATGCTCCTTGCTACATCACGAGGAAAGCGAACGAGTTTGTCCTCAATGCGCTCATCAACGAATAGCTCGTATTTCATTCCAAGATTCCCTTGGCTACTAAGCGTGCTCTAACCTCGCTATAAGGGAGAAGCCTTTCTGAGGTTTCCATCGCTCTTCTCAGAGTAATGCCATCCTCCAAATCCTCTATCAGCTCCATTATCTCCCTGTATCTGGAAAGAGGCATGACGACAAGCTCTTGATCACCGAAGCTTTCCAGCAAGGCTTTAGCATTTGTAACCACCGCTCCTGAAGTCTCCATTCTGCCCTCCTAAACTGGGATCGAAAGTCTTATTCCTTCGCCACTTCGCGGCGGATCTTGGCCGCCGCCTCCTCAATGGACATGGTTCTTCTCACCTCCGGTGGGCGGGCCAAGCGGAGCCCATCGCTGTACCAGCGGGGGATGATGTGCATGTGGAAGTGGAAGATCACCTGACCACCGGCCGGGCCGTTGCTCTGCAAGAGGTTCAGACCGTCGGGTTGGAAGGCCGCCCTGACCGCCCTGGCCACCCGCACCGCCGTCCTCATCACCGCCACCGCCGCCCCATCGTCCAGCTCGTAAATGTCGCGCACGTGCCGCTTGGGGATGACCAGGGTGTGGCCGGGATTGGCCGGGTTGATGTCCATAAAGGCCAACGTCTCCCCGTCCTCGAAGACCACGTGGGCGGGAGCCCGGCTCTCAACGATGGCGCAGAATATGCACTCCCTATCCTTCATCTCTACCTGCTCTCCACATAGGCAGACGCAGCAGCCACCGCTTTTTGGGCCGCCTCTTCCAAAGTAACAGCGGTGATCATTTCGGCTTCGGCCAAAATCGCCCGGCCTTCCTCCTCATTCGTGCCCACCAAGCGAGCAACCATGGGCACATCGGTCTCGACCTCTTCCAGCGCGGTCAGAATGCCCCTGGCTACCTCGTCACAGCGGGTGATGCCCCCGAAGATGTTGAACAGCACGGCCTGGACGTTTTCATCCGAAAGGATGAGGCGCAAGGCAGCCGACACCTTATCAGCTTTAGCCCCGCCGCCGATGTCCAGGAAGTTAGCCGGCGCGCCGCCGTAGAGCTTGGTGAGGTCCATGGTGGCCATAGCCAGCCCTGCCCCGTTGACCATGCAGCCGATGGTCCCATCGAGTTGGACGTAGCTGATGCCATAGCCCCGCGCCTTGCGCTCCGCTGGCGTCTCCTCTTCCAGATCGCGCATCTCGGCCAGTGCCGGATGGCGGGAGAGAGCGTTGTCGTCCAGAAGCATCTTGGCATCCACGGCCAGCAACGTCCCGCCAGCAGTGACAACCAGCGGATTGATCTCGGCCAGGATGGCATCGCTCTTCGTGAAAGCAGTGTATAGCCCTTTGGCCACCTTCAAGAAACCCCGCACCAAATCGCTGCCCAGACCGATTCCGTAGGCCGCTTCTCGGACCTGGTAATCCCGCAAACCCAGAAAAGGATCAATGGCGATTTTGATGATCTTCTCCGGAGTCGTGCGGGCCACCTCCTCGATCTCCACCCCGCCCTCGGACGAAGCCATCATCACCGGCCTCTTGGCCGCGCGGTCAATGACCATCCCCAGGTAGATCTCGCTGACAATGTCGGAGGCCTTCTCGACGAGGACGCTTCTGACATGCAGCCCCTTCAAATCCATGGCCAGGATTTGAGCAGCGATGGTCTCCGCTTCCTCGGGCGTCTCGGCCAGCTTGATGCCCCCCGCCTTTCCTCGGCCGCCCACCAGGACCTGGGCCTTCACGACCACCGGCTTGCCCAGTCGCTTGGCGATCTCGCGCGCCTCCTGGGGAGTGGTAGCTATACCTCCCTCCGGGACAGGCACGTCGTACTGGGCGAAGATGCGCTTAGACTGATACTCCTGAAGTTTCAATGGTCCTCCTCCAAAATAAAGCCCTGCCATTGGCAGGACCTGGGATCAACCCAATTATACCACACTCGCCAGATTTTTCAAGTCACCTCCACCTCGTAGCCGCGTGCTCACGGCCTACGAGGTGATGAGGTACACTAATTGTACAGTCACTCGTTCCAGGGAGCAAACTTCTGGATGCGGTTGTTGTGGCTATCGGCCACATACACACTCCCGTCCGGCCCTACTCCGATCCCCATCGGCCGCCGAAACTCGCCTTCTCCTCCTCCCTCTCTACCCCAACCTCCTATCAACTCTCCCCCTTTTCCATACACCAGCACCCGATGACGCGGCAGGTCCGTCACATATACCCAATCTCCACTCACTGCCACGCGGTTCCCTTCCGCCGTGTGACTATCCGGTATCCCCCACGCCCTCACGTACGTCCCATCCTTCTCCAACACCTGCAACCTCCGACTGTCCACATCGGCCTCGTACAACAACCCGTCCTCATCTATCGCTAAGCCCACCGGCCCATTCAGCTCTCCAGGCCCACTCCCCTGAGGCCCAATCTCCCCTATCTTCAACCCTTCCCTGCTGTACTTCACCACCCGTGAGGTCCCTGTGTCCGCCACGTACAGCACGCCGTCCTCATCCACCACCAAACCCCTGGCATGGAAGAACCCCGACTCCGGGCCGCCAACCTTCCCCTGCCAGTTCCCTTCTCCGTCAAAGCGATGCACCCAGTTGGTGTAGGAATCCAGCACCCATATTTCCCCCCCTGGCCCTGTGGCCACGGCCAGGGGTTCCACGAAGGGCTCGTCCCCACCTTCCCAGGCAGCCAGGAACCGCCCCTTGGCGTCGAACTTCTGCACCCGCTTGTTGCCCAGGTCGGCCACGTAAACGTTGCCGGCGCCATCTACTGCTACGTCCGCCGGCCCCTCAAACTGCCCCGCAGCGGACCCCTGACTGCCCCACTGGAGGATGAACTGGCCAGTGCCCAGCTCACTAACGGGGGTCTCCACCGGCAGCGGGGTGGCAAGGGCCACGGGTTGCTGCACCCCTGGCGTCGGTGTCGCCTGCTCTGCCACAGGCGGGAGCGTGACAGGAGGCAATGAGGCCACATCCACCGTACCTGGCGGAAAGAGCACCTCAGCCGGCAGGAATTCCATAGGGCCACGAGGCGGCTGCCACAAGACCTCCATAGTGACGCCGCCACCATCCTGGAAGTACTTTATATCAATATCGTGCGGGCCGGCTTCCAGGTTCACACTGTTGGAAGCACGGCGTGAGCTATGTACACCACCGTTGTCTACCACCAGTTGACCATCAATGTACACATAAGAGCCATCATCGGACAGCGTTTCAAAGACGTAGGCGCCAGATTGGGGGGCACTGATGATTCCCTGCCACCACACGCTGAACGAGGGAAGCTGGAGCTGCCGGTGCACGGCGATGAGAGGGTCTACCATTTCATACAACACCGAACCATCCCAGTTCAGCCCCCGGTAGTAGCGCGCCAGAAGGCCCTGCTGGTAGCCCTCGGCTGAGACTTCGGCCTCACCTGGCACGGTCAGGGCCAGCAGCCCCACTCGTCCCGGTCTGTCGGGGTCCATAAGCTCCTCATAGGTGGCGCTCGGAAACTTCTGCTGTAACAGGTACATGATTTGACGGTTGCGGGCAGTGGCCTCCAGCAAGAAAGCCAGCGCCTCGTTTCGGGGAAATTGATTGAACAGAAGTACTGCCGTAGGCTCGAAGAGGCTGTAAGAACGTTGAGTGGGAGACTCACCGGAGTGATAGGTAAGAAAACGCACTGAGCGGGCTACGTAGTAGCGATCACTGAGAAAAACGTGATAGTCGTCCAGGTAGGGCCTGGTGAGTTTGCCCGCCGCCAATCCATCTTCGAAGAAGCCATACATGAAGCGCCGGTCAGGCCCGAGGTAGTCACGGTAGGTGCCATGGGCGATGACAACGAGCAGGGGGACTGCCAGTGCGACGAGCAGCCATTGGCGGCGTTTTCCCAGAGCAACCTGCGCGATCGCCGTCAACTGCTCCCAACATACGCTCAGGAAAAGGCCGGCAAACAGGTAGGCCGGTGGGATGGCGCCGATGCAACGGTTGCCATTAGGCATGGCCAGCACGCCCAGCATCAGTGTCAAAATGGTCCAGATCAGCAACAGGAAGTGAGTGGGCTTGCGCCAATTGATCAAACTGTATATCACGCCCAGCACAAAGAACACCGATACCGGCGACTCCATGAGCGGTTCGTTGATGAAGAAGTCGTTGCCGTTGCCCCGGTAGTTGAACAGCAACAGTGCTGCTTTGACGTTGTCCCACAGTGGAGATAAGTCTCCCACCTCACGGATTCGCCCGGTAACCATGACCTGTTGGCTGCGAGCCACGAACGCGGTGGGATATTTGAGGAAGTGTGCCCCCAGCGGGATCATGCCCATGACGAAGGCGAGCGCCAGCACCGCGAGACCCTGATAGTTGCGTCGCAGGAAGCCGCGCTCGGTGATGAGCTGGTAGAGGATGAAAAGGCCCATGATGACAGGAGCGACACGGGCGCCTTCGTAAGTGTTGAGGCTCAGGGCCAGGGCCAAGCCGGCCCACACGAAATCCAATTTCCGCGCTGACTTGACGCCACGCCAGAGGAAGTAGAAGGCAAGCACCTCGAAGAGAGGCACCATGATGGCCCGCCAGCCCACTTTGCTGAAAGTGATGTGCCAGCCGCCTGCGGCCAGGAGAAAGGTTGCCCAGAAGGCACGCTCGGCATTGAAGAGAAATCGAGCGAAGAAATAGAAGGCCACCACGGTAGCCAGGCCCACTACGGCGGCCGTCAGCTTGACGGCTAGAACGGTGGGGCCGGCCAGCTTCATCATGCCGGCCATGAGGTATATGAAGAGGGTTTCGTGACCAGCTCCAATGTGAGTCGCGTACGGTGTATAGGGCCGCCCCCCAAGTACCTCCAGAGCGATGAGGGCGTTGATGGCCGAATCGTCGTGGAGGCCCGGCGGCACCTCGTCCAGGTTCCACAGGCGGAAGAAGACGGCTACCAGCATCAGCAGGCCGAATAGCCACGGCTCTGGCCGGCGCAGAGCGGCCGCGATATCGGCTCGGAGGACGGGCCAACGTGTGGAGAAGCCCGCTGCCTTTGACCGCAGGTGGCGGAGCCAGACCAACGAGGGCCACCAAAAGGCGATTACCAGCAGAGCCAGGCTGAGCAGCCACAGGCGCAGCCCCTGGTTGGATCGCCCCAGGTTGAAGTCGCGCAGGGACAGCAGCCCAACGAAAACAGCGCCGGCCAGCGTAGCGATCCTGGGCCAGCTCTCGGCGATGGTACGCTTTGCCGATTCACCCAGGCTGGTAAAGCCGGGCCAGATCCTGACCGAAGTCCTGGCCTGCCCATCAGGAGCAGGGCGCTTTGGCAATGACCAGTAGGCGTAGGCAGCCAGCAGCATGGCCGCGCCGTAAAGGATGGCCGCATCGCTCAGTTGAATCCGCTGATCCACCCTGCGCTGGCCCGACAGTGCCAGGACAAAGGCCATCGCGAGTAGTAACAAAGACTTCATCTACTCTCGAACCTCTGAACGCGGTGGTTCAAGGTATCGGCCACGTAGAGGTTGCCCGCCTCATCCAACGTGAGGCCCACGGGGACTCGGAACTGCTCCAGGCCGCCCCACTGGCCCAGAAGCTCGCCTCCAGAGGAATAGCGCCGCACCTGGTGCTGCTCAGGGGCGGTGACAAACAGGCTGCCGTCAGCAGCCAGCGCCAGGTGAGGCCCGTTGTAGGCGCTGGCCACGGGGACGGCCCACTCACCCTGGTAGCGGCCGAAGAAGTCCCAATGCTGAATCCGCAGGTTGGCCGTATCGGCTACGTACAGGTCGCCTCCCGGGCCGATGGCTACATCGGTAGGCTCCAGAAGCTGGCCGGGGCCACTCCCCTTCTCCCCGAACTGGGTCAATCGGTTACCCTGGATATCGTATTTGATTATGCGACAGCCCCCGGTGTCGGCAATGTAGACGTTGTCCTGGGCGTCAATGGCCATTCCCCGAGGATGGAAGAGCTGTGCCTCCGGCCCACCGAAGCGGCCCAAAGGTTCGCCATCGGACGTGAAGCGATAGATCCACCCTGGCTCAGAGTCGAGGACCAACACCTGGCCCTGACTGGTCACGACCACGGCCAGCGGCTCGACGAAGCCCGCCTCCCCGCCGCTCCAGGCCAGCAGGAATCCGCCCTGGCCGTCGAACTTCTGGATGCGGCGGTTGCCAGTATCGGCCACGTACACGTTCCCCTCCTGGTCAACAGCGATGTCCCGAGGCTCGTTGAATAACCCCTCTTCTGCCCCCGGTCCACCCCAGATCGAGGGTTGGCCCAGGGCCATCTCCTGGGGCTTGGTGGGCACAGGGGGCGGCGTCGGCGCGTGTACCACAATATCGGGGTAGGCACCCTGCGGTGGAAGAAGCCGCTCCGAGGGTATGATCTCCTGGCCGCCGCCTGGGGGCCTCCAGTAGAGATTGATGTGGGAATGGTTGGTCCTGTCCACGTAGCGCACGGTGATGTCGTGCCAGCCCGCTGTCAGGCTGATCTGCCCCTCGCGATACTGGTTGGGCACGTGGGTTTCCGTCACAGGCTGGCCGTCAACGTAGAGCCAGGAATCGTCAATGGACTCCAGCCCGAAGCCATAGCTTCCATTCGTAGGAGCCTCCAGTTTGCCCGTCCACTCCACGGTGTAGGGCCTGCGCAACAGAGTGACGTGAAAGTATAGAGCCAGGGTAGGGTCAATCTGCTCCAGCGTCGGCTCTCCCGCCCAGTCCAGGCCCAGGTAGTAGCGGCCCAGGAGACCGTTGTTGGTCACCGGCGGGGCAGTGTAGAGAAACTGCTGGGGAATAGGGTTGGGTGGCTCTCCCGGCGGCTGCCAGTAGAGATCCACCCGTCCCCCCCCCTTCATCCCCCCCACTTTTGGGGGGGAAAGAGGGAGGGCGGCTTCCACTCGTAGGGCATGGTTGCCCTTGGCCAGGAGAAGCTTGGCCTCGCCAGGCTCATCTAGCAGGACGTTCTCATCCAGATAGACCTGGCCTGCGGCAGGAGCCACTAAGCCCAGGTTATAGGGCCCATATCGCGGGACGTAGAGCACCCCCTCCCAGCGGACACTGAAGGGCGCGGGTAGAGGGGGCTCGGCCTCCCAATCGAAGCTGATCTGGGCATCTTTGCGCTCCAGGATGAGTTTCTCTCCTTCGGCAGGCTCAGGACGACGTTCCTCCTCGCTTCCCTGGTAGTAACGGCCCACCAGCCCTTGGATGTCCTTGATCTGTCCGGGCGTCAGTTGGCAAGAGTACAACACAGTGGGGCCGCCGTAGGGAGATTGGAACTCCTCAAAGGTGCCTCCAGGATAATATCGCCTGGCCTCCAGAAACAGGGGACGCCTCTCAGGATCGAAGAAGAG
>CAYNWI010000073.1:0-2052 GCA_964400825.1 uncultured Anaerolineae bacterium
ATCTGGTGGGCGATCACCATGCGCTGCACCTCGCTGGTGCCCTCGTAGATGCGGGTGACCCGCGCATCGCGGTAGTAGCGCTCCACGGGGTAGTCCTTGACGTAGCCATAGCCGCCGTGGATCTGGATCGCCAGGTCGGTCACCCAACTGGCCGTCTCCGAGGCATAGAGCTTGGCCATGGCTGCTTCTTTGCTATAGCGCGCCCCGGTTTCCTTTGCTCTGTCCTTCGCCAGGGCGGCGTTGTAGATCAAGAGTCGCGACGCCTCGATGCGAGTGGCCATGTCGGCCAGCATCCACTGGATGCCCTGGAACTTGGCGATGGGCTGGCCAAACTGCTCGCGGGCTTTGGCGTACTCCAGCGCTGCTTCGTAGGCCGCTTCGGCGATGCCCAGTGCCTGCGCGGCAACGCTGATGCGTCCAGCGTCAAGATCGGTCATGGCGATCTTGAAGCCCTGGCCCTCCTCTCCCAGCCGGTTGGCCACAGGCACCCGACAATCCTCAAACACTAACTCAGAGGTGTCCGCGGCGCGAATGCCCAACTTATTCTCCTCCTTGCCCACCGAGAACCCAGGCGTGCCCTTTTCGACCAGAAGCGCGGTGGTGCCCCGGTAGCCCTGACTCTTGTCCGTCACGCCAAAGAGAAGAACGACATCGGCGAAACCACCGCTGGTGATGAAGTTTTTGGTGCCGTTGACGATATACTCATCGCCATCCAACACCATGGTCGTTTTTTGGGCTGCCGCGTCGCTGCCGGCCTCAGGCTCGGTCAGGGCAAAGGCACCAATGAACTTGCCCTCGGCCAGCGGCACCAGAAATCTCTGCTTTTGATCCTCTGTCCCGAACTCCTCGATCCCGTGGCAGACCAGGGAGTTCTGCACGCCCATCACTATCGCTGTGGCCGCGCAGGCTTTAGAGAGCTCCTCGGTGGCTATGCAGTAGCTAATCGTGTCCATGCCGGCGCCGCCGTACTCCTCAGACACAGTCAGGCCCAGCAGCCCCAGCTCCCCCATCTTCTTGATGTTCTCGAAGGGCACCTCGGCCCTCTCGTCCATCTCTGCCGCGATGGGAGCCACCTCCTTCTCGGCGAACTGCCGGACCATCTTGCGGATCATTTTGTGCTCTTCGGCAAGTTCCAGATCCATCGCAAACCTCCTCGTTTGTAGATTTATGGCCGGCATATTATACTACAGCCTTGGATAAATGGGAAGAGCGGTGCCACCGGCAACCAAAACCCACGCTCCTCGACTTGAGAAGCGGGGATTTCATCGTCTGCCTCGCTTATTCACCTGACATAAGGATTCACGGTAGTGTCCCTGGTCAATTTAGATAAACTATGGTATCTATTAGCTATAGACCACCGTGAGGGAGGTGAATCATGAAGCTGATAGGATGGCTACCGATGGCTTCCCTCTGCGCCGGCCTCAGCGTTACCTGGCCTCTGCAGGGGGCTCGGAACCTTGTCCCCAATTCGTGACGGTCGCTTACCCGATGTTGTCAAGTTTAGCAAAAACTGGTATAATTTAGTAGATCCACTGTGAGAATACCTGCTGCGAGTAGTGGGAGAAGGGACGATGAACAATCGCCAGGTAGCCGATATACTCTACGACATCGCTGACCTGCTGGAGATAAAGGGCGAGATCATCTACAAGCCCGTGGCATACCGGCGGGCAGCAGATAACATCCTCAGCCTGGGACGAGACATCAATGACGTCTGGCAGGATGGCGAACTCAGAGAGATACCCGGCGTCGGTGAGGCTCTGGCTAAGAAGCTCGATGAGCTGTTGCGCACGGGGCGTCTGGGATATTACGAGAGACTGAGAGAGGAGATTCCGCCAGGGGTAGTGGACATGTTGGCCATTCCCAATGTAGGCCCCAAGAAGGCCAGGCTGCTCTACGAGAGGTTGGGGTTGACGAGCGTGGCCGACTTGGAACGAGCAGCCCAGGAGGGCAAGCTCAGGGATCTGCCGGGATTGGGCGCCAAGTCGGAGGCCAATATCCTGGCCGGCATCGAGGCCCTCCGCCGACGCAGCGATCGCATCCCCCTGGGCACTG
>CAYNWI010000073.1:2152-10462 GCA_964400825.1 uncultured Anaerolineae bacterium
CAAGTAATAAACAGAGAAAGGAGCATCAAAATGTCTGACTTCGACACCCAAGACGATTATTACGAAGAGGAGGTTCCGCGGCGGACACAGGCGAAGGGTCGGCGCGGGTTGCCCCTGTGGCCTCTGGCGGTCATTCTGCTGTTGATATTGACCGTGTTAATCACTCTTTGGAACCCCTTCGCGCCGCCAACCCAACCGACTATGGAGATCATACCTACCGTCACTCCCGCTCTGCCGACGGTGGCCCCGTTCCCCACTGCCACTCCCACTCCCAAGCCTACGCCCACCCCAGGCGTCCCCACCGAGATCGCAGTCGGCGGCCACGTGAAGGTGGTCAGCGCCGAAGCCGATGCACTGAGCTATCGCTCAGGTCCTGGATTAAACTACGCCCGCCTCACCCTCGTCAAAGACGGGACGATTCTCGAAGTACTGGAGGGTCCTGAGGAGGCCGATGGTTACACCTGGTGGCGGCTGGAGGACGAGGACGGATTCATCGGCTGGGCGGCAGACGAGTGGCTGGAGCCGACTCTGCCATGATGGTCTCCCAAATGACCTGGGCTGGGGACCATGGCCGCCGAATATAGAGTCTACAGGCCCAAGCGCATCCTGAACAAGCACAAACGCGCTGATCACTGGTTCTGGACGCGCTATACGGCCCATCCCTACATAGGCTGTCAGCACGGCTGCGAGTATTGCTACTGGCGCGAGAGCAAGTATTGCCCCTACCCTGATCCCGACGATTTCTCCCGTCTGATCAAGGTGAAAATCAACGCGCCGGAGCTCTTGCGCCAAGAGCTCTCCAGGGTGCCGGGGGGCGTCGTCGGTTTGGGAGACTACCAGCCCGCCGAGTTCCGCTACCGCCTCTCGCGCCAACTGCTCCAGGTCTGCCTCGACCTCGGCTTCCCCGTCTTCGTGCTGGAGAAATCTCATAACGTGCTGCAGGATTTGGAGCTGATCACGGCCATCAACGACAAGGCCCGAGCCGTGGTCAGCTTCAGCATTATCGCCACCCCCGAATCCCCCGATTACAAGTACCTCAAAGGCTTCGAGCCTGCTGTGCCCATGCCGCCGCGCCGCTTCAAGGCCATGGAGCAGTTCGCCAAGGCGGGCATTGTCACTGGCACGTCCTTCATGCCCATCCTCCCCGGCATTTACGACGATGACGAGAACCTGGAAGCGGTGGTGCGCTGGACGCGGGATCACGGCGGCGCCTTCGTCCTGGCCGGTGGACTGACCCTCTCCGACAAGCAGAAGGTCTATTTCCTGAAACAATTGGCGCGCATCTATCCGGATAAGATGCCTGTCTACGAGCAGCTCTATCCCCCAGGCAGTTACGGCCCGCCTCGGAGCTACTGGAACCGGCTGGGGCAAAGGGTGGCAGAGTTGTGCCAGAAGTACGACCTCAGCGACCGCATGCCTCGCCCCATCATTCCCGGCGAAAAGAGGGCGGCGAACAAGCGCATCGCCGAGTACCTGGCCGACAAGACCTATCGCCTGGAACTGGCGGGGGAGCAGGGCTACAGGATTTGGGCCTATCGCAAAGCTGCCTGGGCCCTGGATGATTTAGAACAGGACGTGCGCGTGATCTACGAGCGGATGGGGGTGAAGGGGCTGGAGAGCATACAAAATGTAGGGAGGAAGTTGGCCCGGGAAATCGAGCAGCAGATCCACAGCGCGGTGTAGCCGCGGCTACGCTCTTTTGCTCGGCCTGGATCGCCAGATCCAGGCCAAAAGCGGGGATTTGGCAATCCCCTCAGAGCGATTTGGGATCCACACTGAGGCGAGAGGCCGTTGGGCGGGAGGTGGGAGAGGTTGCCGTGGAGGGTAGAGCTGTCGTAGGGGTGCGGCGGCGGGGCAAGATGGCAGAGACCTTCGGCGAACGAGAGTCAAGTGTAGAGATACAAGCTCAGGAAACCGGCCAGGGCATCGGCTCCCGAAGTGGCACCTGAGGACAGGATGCGCCTGGCTGCCCGCTGTATTCCTGTTGCTTCTCCCCCAGCTAGCTCTGTCAGCAACCTATGCCAATTTTCTCCGAACAGACCCTTTCTGGCACTGCGCAGGAAAGCGCTGCTGAGGAGAGTGGTCTTGCCCTCCGTCTCTTCGAGGATGATCTGGCAGACTTCGTTGGGCGCTAACTCGCATGGGCCTGGCCAGACCCGTAGCCCAGCCATAAATCCCACCAGGTAGTCATCGCCTGCCGGCGTCAGTCCCGGCCCCAGACCGGCCAGCAGCGCTGCGCTTTCACGGATGCCCAACCGGTCGCCATCTTGTAGCGCTTGCATCAGCCCTCTGATCCCCGCCCGCGCCGTTGTCAAGAAAGCCCGGTTGTGCAGCGAGCGAGTTCCATCCGCACGCGCCCCGGGCTCTTTCTCTTCACCTAAAACTAGACTCAGCAGATCACAGGTGCTCACGGCGGATTGCCGAAGGGATCCAGCGGGAGCAGATTGTGAAATGCCGTTTTGAGATAGCCAGTTGCACAGCTTGGCTAAGCTGTGCCCCAACTTTCTCCGCTGAGCTGTCAAACGTTCCCAGTTTATCTCGGGTCTCCACAACTGGGCCTCGTCCAACGAGACAAACAGTGAATCGCCCAAAATGAGCTGCCCATCGGAAAAGACCGCTGGCCACCCAGGCTTCGCGGTCTCAAGAACTCCGGCTTCCTCGATCACGATGTTCAGCGGGCCGTTGCCGATGGCTGAGCCGACCAGAGCGATTATCTCCCCCTCGGCGGTCACCAGGTTGCAGGCACGGTGATAGTTGGCAAGCACCCGGCCTGCCAGGTCTTCCCTCTTCGTCACGTCGAAAACCGGTCGGCTGATTGACAGCGCTTTCAACCGCTGGTTTTGCATCCTGCTGCTACCCTTCGCCAGACTCTCAGTTCGTCTCCCCCTCTGCCTCCTCCAGCTCTTCTGATTCCACCACCTCTTCGCACTTAACACACTTGGCCCTATCCTTGCCAGCAACAGTCAACAGGCCGCCGCAATTGGGGCAGGGCTGAGGCAGCGGTCGGTTCCAGGTAGCGAATTCGCATTCAGGATAGTTGGAGCAGCCATAGAAGGTCCGTCCCCTGCGCGTCCGCTTCTCCACCAGGTCGCCGCCGCACTCCGGGCAGGCCACGCCGACCTTGATCTGGTAGGACTTGGTGTTGCGGCACGCCGGGTAATTGCTGCAAGCGATGAACTTGCCGTAGCGGCCAAATTTGACCACCATGGGATGGCCACACTTCTCACACATCTCGCCAGTCTCTTGCGGGCCGAGATCCACCTTTTCCATAGTGAGACCAGCTTGTTTCACTGCTTTCTCGAAGGGGCCATAGAATTCCTGCAACACCGGCACCCACTCCCGTTCACCTGCGGCGATGAGGTCCAGGTCGGCCTCCATGCGGGCAGTGAAATCCACGTTTATGATGTCTGGGAAGTGCTTCACCAGGATATCGTTGACGATAAAGCCTATCTCGGTAGGAGCCAACCGTCGGTCCTCGCGCTCCACATAACCCCGCGTTTGGATGATGGAGATGATAGATGCGTAGGTGCTGGGCCGGCCAATGCCGTACTCCTCCAGGGTCCTGACCAGGGTGGCCTCGCTGTAGCGCGGCGGCGGCTTGGTAAAGTGCTGCTCAGGCAGAAGCCGCAGGAGGTCCAGAATCTCGCCTTTGGAGAGCGGCGGCAGAATCTTGCCTTCGCCCTCATCAGGAGCCTCATCCTCGTCCCTGGCTTCCTCGTAGATGACAAGGAAACCCCGGAAGCGAATACTCGATCCCGTCGCTCGAAATAGATAGTCCGGCTTATGGCTGATAGCTGACAGTTGATCGCCGCTGATTGACGTTAGCTCGCTATCGGCCAACTGCAATTTGCTATCTGCTATTATGTCCACAGAAATGGTGTCAAAGATGGCCGAGGACATCTGGCTGGCCAGGAAGCGCTTCCAGATGAGATCGTAGAGGCGGTACTGGCCGCGCGTGAGGTATTTTTTTATCGCTTTGGGTTCGCGGCGCACCGAGGTGGGCCGGATGGCCTCGTGGGCCTCTTGCGCGCCCTTGGTTTTGGTTTTGTAGCGGCGCGGTTTGGCCGGCCTGTACCTGGCGCCATACCTTTCGGTGATGTAAGCGCGGGCTTCCTCCTGGGCGGCCTCAGCCACGTTGACGCTGTCGGTGCGCATGTAGGTGATGAGACCCACCAGTCCCTCATCGCCGACCTCCGCCCCCTGGTAAAGCTGCTGGGCAACTGCCATGGTGCGCTTGGCGGTGAAGCCCAACCGTCGGGAGGCCTCCTGTTGCATGGTGCTGGTGGTGTAAGGAGGCGAGGGGTTTCGCCGCCGCTGGCCCTTGCGCACCCTGGTTATGACGTAGGTCGCCTTCTCCAGATCATCTACAATCTTCTGGGTGTCCTCCTCGCTCTTGAGGTCCACCTCCTCGCCGTGGATGCGGTGCAGCTTGGCGGTGAAGCTGCGGCGCTCTTTCTCCCGCTTGGCCAGCTCCGCGTCAATGGACCAGTACTCCACCGGCACAAAGGCCTCGATCTCCCGCTCCCGCTCGACGACGAGGCGCAGGGCCACCGATTGCACCCGTCCGGCCGTGGTGCGGTTGCGGACATTCTCCCAGAGAAGCGGGCTGATCTTGTAGCCCACCAGGCGGTCCAGGATGCGCCGGGCCTGTTGGGCGTTGACCAGTTGCATGTCTATATCGCTGGGGTGAGAGAAAGCTGCATCAATGGCATCACGAGTGATCTCGTGGAAGACCACCCGTCGGGCCTGCTCTTTGGTGATTCTAGCCGCCTTCATGAGGTGCCAGGCAATAGCCTCCCCCTCGCGATCGGGGTCTGTAGCCAGATAGACCTCGCCAGCCTTCTTGACTTCCCCTTGCAGTTCCTTGACCACCTCTTTCTTCTCGTTGGGCACGCGGTAAGAAGGCTCAAAGTCGTTCTCCACGTCCACGCTAAGGCGGGACCTGAGCAAATCCCGCACGTGGCCGATAGAGGCCCTGACCCGATAGGAATCGCCCAAAAACCTGCCCACGGTACGGGCCTTGGCCGGCGATTCCACGATGACCAGCTTGCCGTCTTTTTTGGGCGGATCGGGTCTGGGAATGCCGGCGTGGGCAGGAGTTTCGCCCATGCGGAACATCTTAGCTCCACACACGGGGCAAGTGCCTGTTGTGGCCGGCCGACCAGCCTTGGTGAAAACCGGCTGCGGGTTCTCCATCTCCTGTTTAGCTTTACATTTTACGCAATAAGCAACGATCGAGTTATCGGTCATGATTCTCCCCTATTCCCATGCTTACAGCGCCCCCACGCCAGCGAGATACTCCTCCATCCTGGCCACAAATCGGTCAGTGTCGGCGATGATGCGCTGTGCCGTTTCCTCATCTAATTCGATCCGGTCCGCATAATCGCTGGTTTCCCTGGCCTTACGAGCGCTGGTCAGGATACGCCCATATCCCGGCTCGATCAGACCTGGCTTGACGAGATACTAGCTGAAAGCCGACTGCACGCCGGAGTGTTTACTACGTTCGATATCCTGAGTCAACAACACCGCAGTAGCCAGGTGATAGATAGCATAGTAAGCCCGGTTGACCGCTCCTCGGAGCCGTCTCAAGGCTATCAATTCATGTGCAGTGGCGATGTAATCTTTCGCCTTCTCTAGCCGGACGCCGATGATGATCTTGGTGTTCTCATCCACAGGTCTATCCCTTCCCTCTCAATGCTGCGATATAGCGGTGCCCTGTATCGGCGATGCCATTCGTAGTTCTCTCTGCTCATGATCAGCGAGGAAATAACAACGTCGTATTTAAGCACCAAATCCATCTCAAGGGCAACGAGGTCATCCCGGATATGCCCGTTTTTGTCCTTGATCACGACCAGCACATCAACATCCGATTCCTCATCGAAATCACCGCGCACTTTTGAACCAAAGAGACTAACGAGCACCACCTCACTTCCGTGCTGCTCACGCAACTTGGTCAGGAACTCCTTTAACGCCGCCTGCTCATGATCGGCAAGATATTTCAATGCTTCTTTGTCCACTTCTCAACTCCTCATCAGCACACAAATCACAGATACTCTTCCCTACCGCTCTCTCTGAGCTTCTTCACCAAATCCCGCACCTCTTGCGCCCGCTCCCTGGGACAGACTAGCAGAGCGTCCTCGGTATCCACAATGATCATGTCCTCCAGGCCGATGGTGGTCACCAGATGACAGGAGCCGTGGATTAGACAGCCCCTGGTGTCCAGCCCGACGTGTTGACCGACGACGACGTTGCCCTCGCCGTCGGCGGGGAGAAGCTCGAGCAACGTCGCCCAGCTCCCCACGTCGCTCCAGCCGATGTCCACCGGGATGACGGCCACGTCCTCGGCCCGCTCCATGATGCCGTAGTCAATGGTCTCTTTTTTCACCTGGGGCCAAACCAACTCCAGCACGGCTCGCTCCTCCGCTGTGCCCAGGGCGGCGTCAATTTCCATCAACTGAGCGTATAATCGGGGCATGAGCTTCTCGAACTCCCGCAAGATAGCTGAGACCTTCCAGATGAACATGCCACTGTTCCAGTAGTACCGGCCGCTCTCCATGAAAGCCTGGGCTGTGGACAGGTCGGGCTTCTCGGTGAACTTCTCGACGCGGTACACGTCGAGTCCGCTGATCCGAGCCAACCTCTCACCTCGTTCAATGTAGCCGTAGCCCGTCGCTGGACGATTAGGCTCAATGCCCAGAGTTACCAGGCGACCCTCCTCTGCCACCTGTGCCGCCGCCCCCAGCGCGCCTCGCAGCTCATCCGCCTTCTCGATGTAGTGATCGGCGGTGAGGACGGCCATCACCGCCTCAGGGTCCAGCCGCTTGAGGTACAGAGCAGACAGGCCGATGCAGGGCGCGGTGCCGTGGCCCTCCAGCTCGCCGATGACGTTGGCCGCCGGCACCTGCGGAATCTGCTGGCGAACAACGTCGGTGTAGGCCTCGCTGGTCACCACAAAGATTTGATCGTCGGGGACGAGGGGCGCGACGCGCTGACAGGCTTCCTGCAGCATCGTCCTCTCGGAAAGTAGGCCCAACAACTGCTTCGGGCGAGCTTCTCGGCTAGCAGGCCAGAGGCGGGTGCCGCTCCCCCCGGCCATGATCAAAGCATACAAATTCTACCTCCACTTCCCTCTGACACTTTGGGCAACATTGCCCAGAAGCAAGTCTACGGCAGCACGAACTCGTGAAAAGCCCTCTGGCCACCCTCGATCTTGATGATGGCCACTTCTTTGATGGGATCGCCAAACTCGTCGAAGGCACCCTCTCCTGTGACCCCCTCGAACCTGAGATGCGCCATCGTGTCCTTGACCCGCTCTGGATCGGTCGTCCCCGCCTCGGCGATGGCCTGTAGCAGGATGTTGGCCGCATCGTAGGCTAAAGCAGCGTAGGCATTGGGCTCGCTGCCATATTTGTCTTTGTAGGCGGCAATGAAATCCTGCACCATGCCCCGTGGATCAGTTGGGGAGTAGCGGGACCAATAGTAGCTGTCTTCCAGGAGCCTCAGATCCAACTGCGGGGACACATCCCAGGTATCGGAGCCGAGCAGGGTAGCTCCTATGCCCTTCTGCTGGGCTTGTTCGGCAATGCGGTTGACCACAGGGTAGTAACCAGGCAGAAACAACACATCGCAGTAGGCTCCCGCCACCTTATCCAGATAATAATCCCAGGCATAATCGTGAGCGTGAGTGTAGGCGCTGTGATCATAAGCCTCGAAGATGGATACGACGCCTCCTCTCTCCTGAAAACCGTCTCGGAACCACTCGGCATAGTGGGTCTCGATGTCGTTTTCCTCGTTGTACAACACGCCAGCGGTGTGGGCCCCCAACTGCTCCACGGCGAAGGCTGCCATACCCTCAGCCATGAAGGCATCGAGAGGGACAGCGCGGAAGGAGTAGGGTTTATTATCACCCTCTTCATCAACGGTCACTGGATAGTCAGTTGATGAGGCGCTAATGTGCAGCACCCTTTTAGGGTTAGCTATCCTCGACATAGTTATAGCGTCATGAGCGATGCCACCAATTATAAAGCGTACCTTGTCCTCTTCGATGACCTTGGTAGTAACCTCAGCTGTGGCCTGCATGTCATTGAACACGCAGTCCCTCACCACCGTCTCAACGGGCACACCCAGGACGCCTCCCCTCTCGTTCCACTCCTCGATGGCCAGCAGAGCACCATCCCTGTTCGCCTCGCCAAAAGGCTTCACGTTCCCACTCAAAGGCCCCAGGATGGCTACCCTGATGGACTCAGGGGATGCTGGCTTGCAACTAGAGGTGACTTCCAAAAGTTTTTAGGGTATAATTGAGGCCACTAC
>CAYNWI010000074.1:0-10211 GCA_964400825.1 uncultured Anaerolineae bacterium
CCTACCTGCGCCAGCTTCATACGTAGCGACGACTTCCAAATTCATCAAAGAGGGGGGAGTCAATGAGGAGCGAGTTGATGAGGCCCTCGTTACTCGTTGACTCGTTACCCTGTCAAGAAGACCTCGGAGACAATAACCCTCAGAGGTCTTTTTTGTTTCTTGACAAAGCACAGGCCTTGTTGTATAATTTTGTTAGTGCTGACGTTAGCGCTAACGGCCAACGGTGTTGAAGAGAGGTAATTCATGCCCAACCGTGTTACCATGGCTGATGTTGCCCGCGAGGCTGGTGTCTCGGCGATGACCGTCTCACGGGTGGTCAACGAAAAGGTAGAGGTCAGTCCGGCCACCCGCCAGCACGTTCTGGAGATCGTTGAGCGGCTCGGCTACCGGCCCAGTGCCATTGCTCGCGGCCTGGCCACGCAGCGGACAGGCAGCCTGGGCCTGGTGATGCCCGATGTGGCCAACCCCTTTTTTTCTGACGTGGCGCGCGGCGCGGAACACGTGGCCTATGCCGAGGGTTACAACATCTTTCTCTGCAACACCGACGAGGATCCACAGCGAGAGTTGAGCGTATTGCAATCGCTTGAAGAAAAGCAAGTGGATGGTGTTGTGCTGTGCAGTTCGCGCCTCGACGACAGCGAGTTAGAAGCGGCCTTGGCTCATCACCCTGCCGTCGTGCTGGTCAACCGCCGGCTGGAGGGGGATGGGGTCGTCGGCTCAGTATTGAGCGACGACGAGGCCGGCGGCCGGATGGCTACCCAACATCTGTTGCAGTCTGGTCACCGAGCCATAGGTTTCCTCGCTGGCCCCCTGGCCTCCCGCAGCGGTCGCCAACGGGCTAAGGGCTACCGCGCTGCCCTGACCGCTGCTGCCTTGCCCCACAATCCTGACTGGACGCGACATTGTTCCCCCGTAGTACAAAGCGGGCGAGAAACCGCTCTTTATCTATTGACCGCTTATCCTGAACTGACCGCCCTTTTTTGTTACAACGACCTGGTTGCCGTCGGCGCGCTGCAAGCCTGCGCTGATCTGGGCTGCCGGGTACCTGACGACCTGGCCGTCGTTGGCTTTGACGACATTTTGCTGGCTGCCCTGGTCATCCCACCGTTGACTACCTGCCGTGTGCCCCGCTACGAGCTAGGCGCTCAGGCCATGCGGTTGCTGTTGGACCAGATCGGCGGCAGCCCTGGCGAATGTGAGGAGGTCGTGCTGCAACCGGAACTCATCGTCCGGGCCAGCGCACCATAAGTTACGGATGTGGGTTCGTAGTTGCGACTTCAGTCGCCTTTTCCCTTGCCACCGACGACTGCAGTCGTCACTACGAGCCAAAAACGCCAATGTCCAGTTGCTACGTATGAAGAAGGGAGGTGATCTTTCGGACAGTGTCCAACATTGTTTACTTTGCGTCAGTGACTCAGAAAGGAGGTGGTCTTTTAGACAGATAGCAACTTTCAGTCAGTGTCCCAACATTGCTCGTGCTGTGTCAGTAACCCAATTCTAGTTACACCACATTAAGGAGGAGGAAAGAAATGAGGAAGCTTACGCTTCTGAACCTGTTCGCTGTTCTGGCTCTTGTGTTGGCCGCCTGCGCCCAGCCAACACCCGAGGTGATCGAGAAGGAGGTAGTCGTCGAGAAGCCGGTGATCCAGACCGTGGTGATCGAGAAGGAGGTGGTCGTCGAGAAGCCGGTGATCCAGACCGTCGTGGTCGAGAAGGAAGTCGAAGTGATCAAGGAAGTGACACCAGTGCTGCCTTCAAAGTACAACGAAGCACCTATGTTGAAGGAGATGGTAGACAAAGGTGAACTTCCGTCTGTAGACGAGCGTCTGCCGGACGAACCCTTGGTAGTAGATGTGGTCGAGGAGATCGGTCAGTACGGCGGCGTCTGGCGACGGGGCTTCCTGGGGCCAGCGGACGCCAACAACTATGTCAGGGTGGTGTTTGACGGCCTGGTGCGCTACTCCCCTGGCGGCGACAAGGTGGTGCCGCAAATCGTCAAGTCTTGGGAGGCATCCGACGACTTTACGACGTGGACCCTCTATCTGCGGAAAGGGGCCAAGTGGTCCGACGGAGCGCCCTTCACCGCTGACGACATCATGTTCTGGTACAATGATGTCTTCCTGAACAAAGACCTCACCCCGGTCCCACACCCGTGGATGGTAAATGAGGACGGTACGATAGCGAAGGTTGCGAAGGTGGACGATTATACAGTGCGCTACACCTTCAAGCAGCCCAACACAGCCTTCTTGCTGGAACTGGCCAATAAAGATGGTGGTGATCGCTTGCTCGCTGCCTTCCAGCCGGCCCATTACCTGAAACAGTTCCACCCGAACTATGTTGCTGAGGATGAGTTGCAAAAACTCGTCAAGGAGGCTGGTTTTGGGAACTGGGCTGAGCTTTTCAACAACAAGGCGCTCCCACCTGATAACGCCGAGAGGCCGACGATGGCGGCCTGGGTGCCGTACAACTCGACGGTAGCCGATCAGGTATTCGTCTTGCGCCGTAACCCCTACTACATCGGGGTGGACACTGCAGGGAACCAGCTTCCCTACATTGATGAGATCCGCTTCACCTTCTTTGCAGAAAAGCAGGCGTTGAACATGGCTGCCGTTGCTGGTGAGTTAGACTTCCAGGCCCGGCACATTGACATGACGAACTACCCTGTGTTCATCGAGAACCAGGAGAAGGGAGGCTACCGCGTTATAACCTGGCCTACCTTTGGAGGCTCTGACGCCTGCGTTACCTTCAACCAGACCTATGAGAATGATCCCGCCATCGGAGAGTTGCTGCGAACCAAGGACTTCCGCATTGCCCTCTCCTATGCCATCAACCGGGACGAGATCAAAGAGTCGGCCTTCCTGGGTCTGGGCGAAGCGCGCCAGCCGGTACCAGCGCCGTGGCATGTCTATTACCCGGGCGATGAGTGGGCCTACGAGTACACCGAGTACGATAAGGACAAGGCCAACGAACTTCTGGACGGCATCGGTCTGGACACAAAGGATGCGGATGGTTATCGCCTGTTGCCCGATGGCAGTCAGGTCGCCATTGAAATTTCGGTGGTGCCGGCCTTTGGTCCGTGGCCAGATGTGGCCCAGCTCGTTGCCCAGGACTGGGAGGCCGTTGGGATCAAGACCATCGTGCAGGTCAGGGAGCGATCGCTGCATTTCCAGATGCGCGAAACGAACGATCTCATGACCGAGATTTGGAACAACGACACTACCGGCTTCCCCTTCAGCGGTGAGCCCCAAATGGACCCCCGCAGTCTGACTGCTACGACCTTCTGTCCCCTCCACCGGAAGTGGTATGAAACCGGGGGGAGTGAAGGCCTGGAGCCGCCGGATGAGATCAAGAAGCTGGTTGAGATCATTGATGAGGCCAAGACCGTCGGACCGGAGAAGCAGGCCGAATTGGCTCAAGAGCTCTTCAAGGTCTGGGCCGATAACGCCTGGCAAATCGGTACGGTGGGGCTGACCCCGATGATCCAGGGGGTGGTAGTGGTTAACAAAAATCTCCGCAACGTGCCCGAGACACTTGGTAACGACTGGCCGCTTCGAACGCCGGGCAACGCCCGCCCCGAACAGTTCTTCTTCGAGCAGTAACGTAGCATCTTGAATCAGGCCCACGTGGGCGGCATCTTGGACTGCTGCCCACGTGGGCAGTCTTTTATGTCTTCTCTCGAAACTGGATTCATTTGCCAAAGATTTGGCTTGTGGAGATATCTGGAGAACGAAAGGTGCGTGACGAGCAGAGGGGAGGTTAGAGGCTATGCTCCGATATATACTACAGCGACTTCTTATTTTGCCTGTGTTGCTTTTTATTTTTTCCGTGATTGCCTTTGCCCTTGTGCAAGCGCCCCCTGGGGACTTCCTGACGAGCTATATGGCCTTTCTTGCTTCTTCGGGGTCTTCAATGGACGCTGCCCAGGCAGAGGCGCTGAGGCAACTGTATGGCCTGAATCAGCCGATTTACATCCAGTATCTCAAATGGGTAGGGAATATATTACATGGAAACCTCGGCGTATCGCTGGAGTGGCGGCGCCCTATCGCTGAGTTGATCGGGGAACGGCTACTGCTGACGGTGGTATTGGCAATCTTTTCTTTTGGGTTTACCTGGATCATGGCCGTTCCCATCGGTATCATTTCTGCTACCCGACAATATTCGATTTTCGACTACGTGTTCACCGCTTTGAACTACGTGGGCGTGGCCACTCCCAATTTCATGTTCGCTCTCATACTGATGTGGTTGGCTTTTTCTTATTTCGGGGTCAGTGTCACCGGCCTGTTCTCTCCTCAGTTCGTTGACGCCCCCTGGAGCTGGCCCCGGGTGATAGACTTGCTCAAACACATCTGGGTGCCTATGATCATCCTGGGAACCGATGGCACCGCCAGGCTCACGCGGGTGATGCGAGCCAATCTGCTGGATGAACTTAACAAACCCTACGTCGTAACGGCTCGGGCCAAGGGGCTATCGGAATGGAAGTTAGTGCTCAAGTATCCCGTGCGGTTGGCCATCAATCCATTGGTGAGTACCATCGGCTGGTATTTGCCTGCCCTCTTCTCTGGAAGCGTCATTGTGGCCACGGTGATGAACCTGCCCAATATCGGGCCTGTGTTGCTCAGGGCACTGATCAGCCAGGACATGTACCTGGCCGGTAGTATCATTCTCATCTACTGTTTCCTGACCATTGTGGGCACGCTTATTTCGGATATCCTGTTGGCCTGGCTGGATCCCCGGATCCGCATGGAGGAGGCCTGAGGCATGTCCGTGAGACGAGATGCCGAGGAGCGTGTATCCGTCGCCCCGAACTGGAAACTGGTATGGTGGCGCTTTAAGAAGCACCATCTCGCTCTCTTCAGCGGGGTGTTCCTCATTCTCATCTTCATTGTGGCCCTATTCCCCGAATTCTTTAGCACTCAGAATCCGCAACACACCAGCGCCCGCCTGGCTTTTATTCCCCCCCAGTCCCCGCATTTCTTTATAGAGGGAAAGTTTCGCCCCTTTGTGTACGCTATAGAGGGAAAGCGTAATCCCAGAACCTTACAAATGGAATGGGTAGTGGATGAGACGAAGAAAATCCCGCTCTGCTTCCTGGTGAAGGGGTATCCTTATAAAGCGCTGGGCATTTTCCCCACGGACATCCATTTGCTGGGTTTGGACTCCGGAGAGGAACAGGCCGAGATCTATCTGCTGGGGACCGACCGCTTGGGGCGCGACCAGTGGTCTCGCATAATGTACGGCACCAGGATTTCGATGTCCATTGGCTTGATCGGTGTGGTGCTTAGTGTCGTATTGGGCATCGTGTTGGGGGGAATCTCTGGCTATTTTGGAGGCGTCATTGACCTGGTGATTCAGCGGTTGATTGAGTTGCTGCAATCGTTGCCTACGATCCCCATCTGGATGGCCATGACCGCAGCGCTGCCCCGGGACTGGCCGCCGGCACGGGTCTATTTCGCCATCACTATCATCCTCTCAATGGTGGGTTGGACCACTCTGGGTCGAGAGGTACGAGGGCGTTTCCTGGCTTTGCGCGAGGAGGACTTTGTTATAGCCGCGCAACTGTCTGGGTGCAGCCAGATGCGGATTATCTCCCGCCACATGGTCCCAGCCTTCACGAGCCACATCATCGCCACCAGCACATTGTCCATACCGACGATGATCATCAACGAGACTGCTCTCAGTTTCCTGGGCCTGGGCTTGCGCCCCCCGGCCATCAGTTGGGGGGTGTTGCTACAGGAGGCCCAGACTCTTCAGGCGGTGGCGTTGGCGCCCTGGCTGCTCATCCCCGGGTTGGCGGTGATCGTAACTGTGCTGGTCTTAAACCTGGTAGGGGACGGCCTGCGAGATGCGGCGGACCCCTACAGTCACTAAGAGTTGGGACATGGATGACCAAACGACACAACTCCTGTCAGTACGAAACCTGAAAACCCACTTTTATATGGACGAGGGAACAGTAAAAGCCGTTGACGGCGTCAGCTTTGAGGTGTATCAGGGACAGGTCGTGGGCATTGTTGGTGAAAGTGGCTGCGGCAAGAGCGTTACGGTGAGGTCAATCCTGCGGATCGTTGATAAGCCGGGCCGCATTATCGAGGGAGAGATTCTTTTTCGGCCTCGAAATCAGCGCAGCGTGCCAGGCGTCAACGAGGTCATTGACTTGGTGAAGCTGGCCCCCAGTGGGAAGGAAATGCGCGCCATCCGCGGCGCCGAAATCGCCCTCATCCCCCAGGAGCCGATGGCGGCCTTTAGCCCCGTCTACACGGTTGGAGACCAGCTTATAGAAGCTATCCTGCTTCACCAGCCAGTCAGCAAGCGGGAGGCACGCCAACTCGCCATCGAGATGTTCCACAAAGTGGGTATCTCCATGCCCGAACAACGCATCGAGGCCTACTCCTGGGAGCTCAGCGGTGGGCTGCGACAGCGAGCTATCATTGCCATGGCTCTGTCCTGTAATCCGAGGCTCCTGATCGCCGACGAGCCAACGACGGCCATTGATGTGACGACTCAGGCCCAGGTTCTGGACCTGCTGCGCGCTCTACAGGCGCAAAACAACACGGCGATCATTTTCATTACCCATGACCTGGGGGTCATTGCCCAGATGGCCGACTACGTGGTAGTGATGTATCTTGGCCGGGTGATGGAGACGGGGCCCGTGGACGACATCTTCCACGCACCGAAGCACCCGTACACGCGGGCCCTTCTCCAGTCAATCCCCAGTGCTCAGTCAACACCTCGTGTAAAGCTGCCGACCATCACCGGGTCCATCCCACATCCCTTCAATCGGCCGCCAGGGTGTCCATTCCATCCCCGTTGTTCAGACTTTATGGCCGATGTTTGTGACCGACAGACCCCAAGTTTGCAACCAGTGGGAGATAGGCAACAGGTAAGCTGTTTCCTCTATCATGGTGTGGAGGACAACTCCTAGTGGACATGACCTCGCAAAGCGATCAAGTGCTGTTGGAGGTTAAGAATCTGCGGAAGTACTTCCCTATCCAGAAGGGGTTCTTAAGGCGGGTGATGGGGCAAGTCCGTGCGGTTGATGACGTCAGCTTTTACATCAAGGAAGGCGAAACTCTCGGCCTGGTGGGTGAGAGTGGCTGTGGCAAAACGACCACGGCGCGGTGTATCTTGCGGGCCATCACTCCGACCAGCGGACAGATACTGTTTGAGACCCAAGAGGACGAGGTGGTTGATATGGCCGCGCTGCCCAAGGGGGAGCTCCGCCTCCTGCGGCGCGAGATGCAGATGATCTTCCAGGACCCTTTCGGCTCGCTCAACCCCCGTATGACGCTGTTCGATATCGTTGGCGAGCCTCTGCTTGTCAACGGGATAAAGGATCGCAAGGAACGCACCGACCGGGTTGCCGAGCTCCTGCGCCTGGTCGGACTCCGTCCTGAGTATATGCGGCGCTTTCCTCATGCCTTTAGTGGGGGCGAACGGCAGCGCATTGGCATAGCACGGGCTCTCGCCCTGAATCCTCGACTGGTGGTGGCTGATGAGCCGGTCTCGGCACTGGACGTCTCGGTGCAGGCGCAGGTTCTCAACCTGTTGCTGGAACTGCAGGAACAATTCCACCTCACCTATCTCTTTGTGGCTCACAACTTGAGTGTGGTCAAACACATCACCGACCGGGTGGCCGTGATGTACGTCGGCAAGTTAGTCGAGACAGCCAAGAGCGGGGAACTTTTTGACACTCCCAGGCATCCCTATACGGCGGCCCTCCTGTCGGCGGTCCCCGTGCCGGACCCTCGGATGCGCTCGCAGCGCGTTTTGCTGACGGGCGAGGTGGCTGACCCGGCTAATCCCCCCCCAGGCTGCTACTTCCACCCACGTTGCTCCTATGCTGTGGATATCTGCCAGACGACCCCCCCCACTTTGGAAGAGATCTCCCCAGGTCACTTTGTATGCTGTCACCGAGCCCAGGAGTTGGAGCTCGCCGGTATTGGCCAGGCCGGCAACGAGCGGTGAAACCGGGTAACTCCTGGTACGATCTGAGTACGAGCGTCGGCGCTGAGCACCTGGAAGACTGGGGCTCGCGCCTTGTTGTTTGCCAGGGATCCGTTGGATTACAAATCCAACCAGAGCGGT
This sequence comes from uncultured Anaerolineae bacterium, assembly GCA_964400825.1. Lineage (GTDB taxonomy): Bacteria > Chloroflexota > Anaerolineae > VGOG01 > VGOG01 > CAYNWI01. The sequence continues at coordinate 8,083 of CAYNWI010000074.1, forward strand.
GGGAAGGCAAGAGAGGGGAACAAACGTGATAGGTAAGGCAATAGAACAGCCGAAGGGGCGGTTCGCACTGACCAATGGTCGTGTGATTCTGCCCCAGGAAATTGTGACCAGCAAAGCGGTCGTTGTGGAAGGGAAGAAGATCGTAGGCATCGCCGATGCCGACTCTCTGGGCGCCGAGACGGAAAAGATTGACGTGGACGGGCGCTACATCACGCCAGGCCTGATTGATATCCACGTGCACGGGGCCCTCGGGCATACCTTTAACGAAGCGGATACGGAGGCATTCGCTACCATCACAGAGGAGAATGTGAGACGCGGTGTGACATCGTTGTTGGCGACGATAGCGGCGGCGCCTATCCCCGATCTGGTGAAATGTTTGGAGTTTAGTCGCCAGTGGACGCACGAACCACATGAGGGGTCTCAAGTATTAGGCGTACATCTGGAAGGCCCTTACTTCAGTTTAGCGCAAAAAGGCGCGCTAGATCCGGGAAATATCCGAACCCCAGATGATGGCACATCTGATATTTTACTGGAGCACCACGACGTGTTGAGGATAATGACCTATGCGCCAGAGTTGCCGGGCGCGCTGGAACTCACCGCCAGGCTGACGAGGCTGGGTATCGTGCCGGCGGCGGGACACAGTTCTGCCAGGGATGAAGAGGTGCTGGCAGCGATGGAGGTTGGTTTGCGCCACATCATCCACGTCTGGAGCGGGCAATCCAGCACCGTGCGCGAAGGCCCCTGGCGCAAACCTGGCTTGCTGGAGGCGACGCTGGTCTTTGACGGTCTGACGGTGGAAATGATCTCAGATAACAAGCACCTGCCGCCCACTTTAATGAAGCTGGCGTACAAGTGCATTGGGGCCGATCGTTTGTGTGTCATCTCCGACGCCACCAGCGGCGCGGGGATGCCGGAGGGCGCTCACTTTCGCATGGGGGGCATGGAATACGAGGTACACGACGGCGTGGGCATGATGTTCGACCGCTCGTGCTTTGCGGGCAGCACGACCCTGGTGAACCAGATGGTGCCCATCTTGACAGACGCGGTGGGCATCCCGCTGGTAGAGGCGGTTCGGATGGCAACCCTGACCCCGGCGCGTGTCATCGGCTTCGATGACCGTAAAGGTAGCCTCGAGGCCAGCAAAGATGCTGACCTGGCCGTTTTCGAGGACGACTTTACTGCCTGGCGCACTATGATCGGCGGTCGGTGGGCGTACGCAGCCTGGCCACGAGAGAGGTCGGTTGCTTTCAGATAACCTGTACCGCTAAAAGAAGATCAGGAGGAAAGAAATGAACAAGGTAGAGCCTGTCAAGACCGCAAAGTATGACCAGTTGCCTGTAGCCATCTATAAGAGCAACGAAGAATTGGGCCAGGCAGCAGCGCTGGACGCGCGGGAAATCATCAGTAAGGCGACAACTGAGAAAGGGGAGGCCAATATCATTCTCGCCACCGGCAATTCACAACTCACATTTTTGCACACCCTGCGTCATTTGGAAGGAATTGATTGGTCAAAAGTGGATGTGTTTCACATGGATGAATACCTGGGCATAGACCCAAACCACAGGGCGAGTTTTCCCCTCTTCTTGCGCCAGCACTTTCTCGAAGCCGTTAACCCTCGTTCCTTTCATCCAATCCCCGGCCAACCTGAAGATGTTGAGAGGGCTTGTCGGGAGTATGAGGCCTTGTTGAGAGAGCACCCAGCAGACCTGGTGGCTCTGGGTTTCGGTGAGAATGGGCACCTGGCCTTCAACGATCCACCCTACGCCTGCTTTGATGACCCGCTGTGGGTGAAGGTGGTCAAGTTGGCAGAGGCGAGCCGCAGACAGCAAGTGGGTGAAGGGCACTTCAGCTCACTGGAGGAGGTGCCGACCCAGGCCATCACCTTAACGATTCCGGCGCTTCTGGCAGCCAGGGTTGTGCTGTGCATCGTTCCAGAAGCGCGCAAAGCGGAAGCAGTTCGTGCCTGCCTGAAAGATCCCATCAGCGAAGAGCGGCCAGGATCCATTTTGCGCCGGGTAGATCACGCGCGCCTCTACTTGGACCAGGACTCTGCTTCCAAACTGTAACGGGCCGCGGTCGGTTGCTTTCAGATAACCTGTACCGCCACAGTGCTAAATAGGTATCAAAAT
>CAYNWI010000075.1:0-1269 GCA_964400825.1 uncultured Anaerolineae bacterium
GGTTTCTCGGTGTTGACCCGCAGCGTGGGGCTGGAGTTGGCTGAGGTGGAGCAGGTGCTCATCGGCGGCGCCTTTGGGCAATACATCAACGTGGAGAAGGCCATCCAGATCGGCCTGTTGCCCGACATGCCCTGGGAACGCTTCAAGTTCCTGGGCAACACCTCGGCCTTGGGGGCCTACACGGCTCTCATGTGCCCCGACATGCGCCAGGAGGTGATGGACATCGCCAGCAGGATGACCTACCTGGAGCTATCGGCCGACAACACCTTTATGGACGAGTTCACCAAAGCCCTCTTTCTGCCTCACACCGACCTGGCCAGCTTCCCGTCGGTGGTCAGGCTGCTGGAGGGCGGGTAATTAGAAATTAGAGATTAGAAATTGGATGTTGGACGTCCCAACCTCCAACATCCAAAATAAGGAGGATACAAAGTGTACATCATTGGCGAGAACATACAGATCATATCCAACGTGGTCAAGAAGGCCGTAGGTGAGAGGGATGCCAAGCCTCTCCAGGAAATGGCCAAGAGGCAGTTCGCGGGTGGGGCGCAGATGATTGATCTCAACATCGGCCGGCGCAAGAAGGACGGGCACGAGGTCATGCCCTGGTTGGTCGAGGCCATCCACGAAGTGGTTCCAAACGCGGCCTTATCGCTGGACACCACCAACGCGGTGGCCATCGAAGCGGGCCTGAAGCGCTGTCAGGAGTTGGGCATTGAGGCTCTGATCAACTCCACCTCGGCCGACCCTGAGCGGTTGGAGGTGACCATGCCTCTGGCAGCAAAGTATGGCTCTAAGATCATCGCTCTCGCCATGGGAAAAACCATCCCCGCTACCGCCGACGGTCGGGTGCAGTTGGTCATGGAGGTCCTTTTGCCCAAGGCCATGGAGCTGGGAGTTCCCATGGAGAACGTGTATCTGGATCCGTTGGTACTGACAGTCAAAGGGATGCAAGAGCACGCCGTAGAAGACCTGAACGCGATTCGCATGTTTAAGGCTCTCAGCGATCCGCCACCCATGACCGTGGTGGGCCTGTCCAACGTGTCCAACGGCGTGCCGCACGAGAACCGCAGCCTGATCAATCGAACCTTTCTGGTGATGCTCATGGCGGCCGGGCTCGACTCGGCCATCGCTGACCCGCTGGACGAGGCCCAAAACGAGGCGATCCGCATCATCGTCGAGCGGGACACCAGCACCCCCGTGGGCCAGCTTTTGGTCAACCTCTACGACGCCACCGCCGCCATGGAGGAACTGGACCCATCCCTGGTGGAC
>CAYNWI010000075.1:1369-4446 GCA_964400825.1 uncultured Anaerolineae bacterium
ACCATCAGCGATAGCAGCTATCGCGGGGAGCGAGAGGATTTGAGCGGGCCCCTCCTCCGCGAGCTGGCCGTCGAGCGATTGAGGGCCAAAGTGGAGTTGGAGGCGGTCGTGCCCGATGAGTTGGACATCATCAAAGATACGCTGATGGCGTGGTCGGACGAAGTGGGCCTTGACCTGATCCTCACCACCGGCGGGACCGGCTTTGGCCCGCGGGACGTTACGCCAGAGGCCACCAGGGAGGTCATTGAGCGGGAAGCGCCGGGCCTGGCTGAGACCATGCGGGCCAAGGGCCTGGAGATCACACCCCACGCCATTCTCTCTCGCGCTGTAGCTGGCATCCGGGGCCACACCCTCATCGTCAACTTACCAGGCAGTCCCAAGGCGGTGAGGGAGGACCTGGAGGCCATCTTGCCGGCCATCCCCCACGGGATCGAGTTGCTCAAAGGGGGCCGAGGGGGACACGAGTACCGAGGCGACGGTGCATGAGTTGCCATTTGCACAGACCAAAACACCCCATACTTTTAGTGTGGGGTGTTGCTTTTTATGACAAGCCTGCGCAGGGTTGAAACTCAGGCGTATCTCACCACCTCGAAGCGGTAGAGCTCAATTGGTTCGTCGGGCCAGATGCCGGCCTTGCGCCGGGCGACGTCCACCTGGTACTCCACCGTGTCCACCCCCTCCAGGTCCGGCAGCAGGAGCCCCCTCCGCCGATCTCTGGCGCTCTTCACGATGACGCCATAGCGCCTGGGATCCAGCTCCTCCAGGCCGTCCACCGGCTCCGGCTCACCGAGGACGTCCACTTTGACGTCCAGGTCGGCAAGCTCCTCTGGAACGATGGGCGGGAAGCGAGGGTCTTGAGTGGCAGCGGAGATGGCGTTCTGGATCACCTCCTGGGCCACGTTGGCTTGAGTCGGCTCGATAGTGCCGATGCAACCCCGCAGCATCCCGTGTTTATGGATGGAGACAAAGGTGCCGGCCTGCTTCTCCATCTCCGGCACCAGCTCTTTTGGCGGCTGGACGGTCTTCCCGTGGCGCACGTAGGTTTCGATAGTGTCTTTGGCTAGTTGTACGAGAGGGTGTAAGTTTGGCATGAGAATCCTCCCTTGCTAACTCTGCTCATAATTATACATCTCCTGCCTCTAATTGTAAACCGCAGCAGTCGCTACGCCCTCAGCACCTGCCGGGCGATGACCAGCCGCTGGATCTCGCTCGTCCCCTCGCCGATGGTGCACAGCCGCTGGTCGCGGTACATGCGCTCCACGTCGTACTCCTTGGTGTACCCGTAGCCGCCGTGGATCTGAAGAGCTTTGTAGCAGGCTCGCTCTGCGGCTTCGGAGGCATACAGCTTGGCTATGGCAGCCTCTCTGGTGAAGCGCACGCCTTTGTCTTTGAGCCAGGCAGCGCGGTAGACCAGCAGCCGGGCGGCGTCAATCTCGGTGGCCATGTCGGCGATCATCCACTGGATGGCCTGGAAGTTGGCGATGGGCTGGCCGAACTGCACCCGCTCCCTGGAGTAGGCGACGGCCTTCTCGAAAGCGCCCTGGGCCAATCCCAACGCCATGGCCCCGATGGCGATGCGGCCTGCGTCGAGGGTGATCAGGAACTGCTTGAAGCCCTCCCCCTCTTGGCCCAGGAGGTTCTCTTTAGGAACCCGGCAGTCCTCGAAGAAGAGCTCGGAGGTCACTGAGCCTTTGAGCCCCATCTTCTCCTCATCGCGCCCAGGGCGGAAGCCCGGCGTGCCCTTCTCCACGATAAAACTACTGATGCCTCGCGTGCCCTTTTCAGGGTCAGTCACGGCCGTTATCACCACCACGCCAGCTATGGACCCGTTGGTGATGAAAATCTTCTGACCGTTGATGACCCACTCGTCGCCGTCCAGCACGGCCCGCGTCCTGGTCGCCCCCGCGTCGGAGCCTGCCTCCGGCTCCGTCAGGCCGAACGCGCCCAGCTTTTCGCCCCTGGCCAGGGGGACGAGATACTTTCGTTTCTGCTCCTCGCTGCCGAAGAGGTAGATAGGCTCGGAGGCCAGGGACGTGTGGGCGTCTAAAGTGATGGCGGTGGAGCCGCAGGCGCGGGCGATCTCCTCCAGGGCGATGGCGAAGCTGACGTTGTCGGCTCCTGCTCCGCCGTATTCCTCAGGGATGGGAAGGCCCAACAAGCCCAGCCGGCCCATCTTGCGGATGGTTTCCCAGGGGAACTCCGCCTTCTTGTCCGTCTCCTGGGCGATGGGCACGATCTCCTTTTCGGCGAAATCCCGCACCATCTTGCGGATCATCTGCTGCTCTTCGGTGAGTTCAAAGTTCATTGTGATTCCTCCTTGATCATTTGGTCATTTCGATGATCACTTTATCGTCAACGACTCTCATCTCCTCGTCCAGCACCCGCAGGCGGGCCATGGTGGAGAGGAGATAGAGCCCCACCTCGATCTGGTATTCGCCGGGAGGCGCTTCGTAAGATAGCTGCACCGAGTGGATGTCCTCGATGATTTCACCCTCTTTCCACTGGCTGGTGGGATAGGTGCCGTGGACAGGCCCTATGTCCTCCTGTCCCCAGATGCGCTGCTGTTCATCTATGATATGGACGAAAACGGTGTAGTCCTCGTCCATCCTGCTCAAGCACTGCCAGGTGAGGGTGAGTTCCAGGGTCTCGCCGGGGCGGAGCTGCCGGCGGTCGAGGTCGTATCCCAAGAGCAGGAGTTGGTTGTCGAAGTTGATGGCCGGGCCGTCAGCCTGGGATGTGCTGCGTACCTGGATGGGTCGCAGGGGGCACCACTCGCTCGTCGAGACTAGCCAACGGCTCCTCACGGGCAGCATCTCGCCCAAACCGTGGCTCAACCCCACCCGCAAACCGACCTCCCCCGCGGTCGAAGGCATGGTCAGGTCGTGGCTGGTCTGCACAATCTGGCCCACCTCCCAGCGCGAAGTCGGATACTCGCCGAACAGGGGAAGGACATTCTCCTGCCAGAGCAACCCTCCGGCCTCATCAACCATCTGCAAGGCGATGTCATAATCCCCTGCGCCTTCGCGCAGCTTCTGCCAGTAGAGAGTCAAGGTCGCTTGTCCGTTGGGGCGGACGAA
>CAYNWI010000075.1:4546-9646 GCA_964400825.1 uncultured Anaerolineae bacterium
TTACGGGATGACGTCCCTCCTCCTCCAGCCAGACGTGGCCGCTCTCGCCCACCAGGCGCAGGCGAACGTGGTAGTTGGCGTCAACTTTGCTCAGAGCTTGCCAAAACAGGGTCAGGCGCAGACAAGCCGGCGGCTCGATGGTCAGAGAATCGGCGTCGTAGCCCAGGAGGCGGATGTCCTGGCCAAAATCAGACGATAGGGGTTGCTCGATAGGCGGCTCCTGGGTGAGGAGCGTCGTGCCCACCTCCACCAGCGGCCCCAGAGAGCACAGGTGGAATCGCCCCTCCAGACCCGGCAGATAGCGGGCCAGGTAGACCGGCTGACCTTGAGCCAGGCGAGTCTCCAATTGCTGACGATAGCCTGCTTCGTCGCCCATGACGATGATGTCGAGATCGGGCCGTATTCCCTCCACGCGCTGGAGGTAGTAAAGGGGCGCTATCTTCTCGCTGTCGGCCAGGATCGCAGCTCCGGAAGGTAAGTCCAGCTCCAGGACGTATTGGCCCCAGCGGTAGGCTTCCCAGCCGTGCTGGCTCATGTCTACCTGCGGGAGGTTGGTCCAGACCAGGCTGAGAGGCAGAAGAGCAGTAAGCAGCAGGCAGCAAGTAGCAAGCTTGTCAACTTGCAACTTGCAACTTGCAACTTGCCAAAGACCATGGAGTCCCGCTCCGATCCAGATGGCGAAGATCAGGTGGGCGGGGATGATGAAGGCCGAGATGTCGGGCACGTAGTAGTTGAGGCCGTAGACGAAGTAGGCGAGGTAGGCAACCAGCAAAAGAACGGCTTCCTTGCGCCCCCCCCTCATCCCCCCCAACTTTGGGGAGGCAAACAGCCAGACCAGTCCCAGCAGCCCCAGGATCAATCCAACCCAACCAAATTGCTCCAGAAGTAAGCGAAAAATGATGAGGTAGCGCTCAGGGTCTTTGAGCCAGGCGTCCCAGTGGAGGGCGCCGCGGAAACGGCTGCCCAGCACCCAGTTGGCAAACTCGCTCAGGGCCATGGGGCGGCCATCATGGAGAGCTGGCCAGCGCAAGGGTATGTAGAGGTAAACCGACAGGCCCAGCAAAAAGAGGCCCGCAGCGGTCAGCACCTTTTTCATGTTGGTGAAAGAGAAACCAGGTTTTTCCTCTCCATTGTGATTACCTGAGGAGTGAAAGTGCCTGCAATCGCGCGCGTTTTGGGCGCAAAGGGTTCCAAAAACCTGGTTTCTGATCCCCTTCCCCAGCTTTGTCCCAAACCCAGTCAACCAGGCATAGATGGCCATAGCCGGGGCCAGGAGGGCCATGGTGAGGTGGTTGGTCAAACTGAGACCGTAGGCGAAAGCAATTTCGCCGATTCGCCGATTCGCTGATTCGCCGATTCGCTTCAAGAGCAGATAGAGCACCAAAGCCACGAAAAAGGCATTGAGGGCGTACACCTCCGCGATCACCGCCTGCGACCAGAAGGTGCGCGAGAAGGCGAAGGTCAGAGCCGCCAGCAGGCTGATGGCTCGATGCCGGGTCAGATGCACCAGGCAGAGGTAGAGGCAGACGACGGCCAGGCTGGCGAAGAGGGGAGAGATGAGGTTGACCCGATAAGCGACGTTACCGATGGGAAGCAGGGTGAAGAGCTTTCCCAAGAGAATGTACAGCGGGTAGCCGGTGGGGTGAGCAACCCCCAGGGTGTAGGAGACGACCTGGAACTCGAAACTGTCGGCCTCGCCCAGGGTGGGCGAGAGGGTGCTCAGATAGACGGCGAAGGTCAGGGCGAAGAGGGCCGGGGGAATCGCTCTATCCACCCAACGTTGGCCGACGATTCCTTTCCTGAGCAGAACTCTGACTTTGAAGGCGATGACCAGGAAGAGACAGCCCCACAGCAGCACCTTGGCCTGTAGGGGATTCACTTCCCTCTGGGCCAGGTAGAGGAGTAGCAAGAAGAGGGGAGTGTAGGTGAGGGCGTCGTCGGCGAGGGTCTGATGCAGCGGCGTCTTGCCTCGTCGAGCGCAGGTGACTGAATAGAGACGCCACAAAGCGAGGAGGGCAAAGGCGACAAGCAGCGATAAGAGGGCTGTCTGGGGCAGGGAGTTGAGTCCTGGCAGGGTGTGGTAAAAGTTCTCTGCCAGGAAGCGGCTGGCGAAAGCGCCTAAAGTCAGACCAGCCCCCAACACAAAAATCCAAAGTCCAAGATCCAAAATCCAGAATTCCAAGTTCTTAGTGAGCTACTTCGAGAGCCATGTTGTCCAGGTATCCGAAAGCTCTGGCCAGGTCGGTGCTGTTGTAAAAATACTCCTGGCCGTCAAATGGATCGTTTACCCAGAAGCCCTCTTGATTGTAGCCGGTCACTACCACTGTGTGCTCGTAGTTGACCATCTTCACTTTTTGCCCTGAGTTTAGCGTGATCTCTACCGGCTGTTGCCTCCGCAGCCGGTAGGTTACCCAGGCTATGACTGGATGTCTCCTGTCCAGAGCTCTCTCTATTCCCTCCAACCCATTCTCTATATAAGTGACTTCCAGGCCATTCGCTATCAGGACTTCTCTGATGGGTTCGGCATACACTCCGTAGTTCGTTAAACCGCCGGGGACGCCGTCCAGCCTGCCTCTGAAGCCCAAGTTGGGGTTGTCGTCTCTCGGCAGCGCTTCGATGATCTCTTCCTCGCTCAGGGGAATCCTATAGAAATTAGCCACCATCGCGGCAGCCGCCGACTCGCAGGTCAAGCTGTGAGCTTGTTTGTAGCGTGGTACATCTAGCTTAACCTCGGCCGAAGAGATTTCCTCCTCCGGCCCCGCACTCTTCAACGACTCTACTTCATTGGCAAGGTCCTCGATTTCCGAGCGCATGAGCGCCTGATCTCGTCGGAGGGCCTCGATGTCCGTCCCGAGCGCGGTAACGTTCACGCTGATTTGAGACGATACCGCTTTTTCCCAGCTTTCCGCCTCGTTGGTGAGGGTCGCAACGTCTCGTTGGATGAGCTCCTGCTCCTGTTTGAGGACTTCTATCTCGGCCCGCAGGGCGGCGATTTCGCTGTTCTTCCGGTCGGAATAGAGTATGCTGGCCATGAGCAAGATTGCCAGGAGAGCACTGGCGACCAGCACAATAATCGAAATTTGGAGCTCTTGGCGTGGTCTTGATTTCACCATGGCTTTACTCCGGCGAGTTAGATTCCGGGGTCGGCGTGGGCTGCGGTTCGGGCAGGCCGAAATAGTAGCGCAGGATTTGGGTAGCGATGGGCACGGCGGTGGTCGTTCCCTCGCCGCCACCAGCGACGAAGATCACCAGGGCGATTTCCGGTTCCTCGGCGGGGGCGAAGGCCGTGAACCAGGCATGGGTGGGCAGATGCCCTTCATCGTCAACGGGGGGGCCAGGGTACTCAGCGGTGCCCGTCTTGCCGGCCACCGCTACTCCCTCTAAGTTGGCCCCCCAGCCGGTGCCCCATTCAACGGCCGCCCGCAGCCCCTCGCGAACCGTGGCCAGGTTCTCCTCCGAGACGGGCACCTGGCCTAGCACCTCTGGGGTGAAGGGCTGGATCACCTGACCCTCCGCGTCGGTAACCTGGTAAACGATCTGGGGTCGGTAGAGCGTCCCCCCGTTGGCCACCGCTACGGTGGCATTCAGGAGTTGCAGGGGGGTGACCAGGATGAAGCCCTGGCCGATGGCCAGGTTGTAAGTGTCGCCAGTAGCCCAGCTTTCGGCGTAGTTCAGCCGCTTCCACTTTTGGGTGGGCACCAGGCCAGATGCCTCTCCCGGAAGATCAATGCCCGTCGGTTGGCCCAGTCCGAAAGAGCGGGCGTATTCGCTCAGTCGTTCCAGTCCCAGGCCCTGGAACTCTTTGTAGCCTCCCACCACTTGATAGAAGAAGATGTCGCAGGATTGGGCAATGGCCTGAATGATGTTGAGTGCCCCGTGGCCTTGGCCATATTTGTGGATCCAGCAGTAAAATGGTTGGGCTAACTCAGGATCGTCGGGGAAGTACTTGTTGGGCAGCCAGAGGGTACCCTGGCAAGTCAGAGTCGTCCTCCTGTTGACAACACCTTCTTCCAGGGCGGCGGCGGCGGGGACGATCTTGAAGGCAGAGCCCGGCGGATATTGGCCACTGATGGCGTGGTTGACCAGCGGCTTGCCGGGATCCTCTGTCAACTGAGCCCAATCCTCCTGGGAAATGCCGCTGGCGAAGAGGTTATTGTCGTAACTTGGCAGAGACACGAAGCTCAGGATCTCGCCGGTTTGGGGATTCATGACGATAGCCACGCCGCTTTCGACTCGACTGGTTTCGCCGAAGGCGGACTCCGCTTGCTCCATGCCCTGGCGCAGGCTCTCCTCCGTGAACTGTTGCAGGTCCAGGTCAATAGTCAGGATCAGGTTGTGGCCAGGCAAGGAAGGCTGGGGGTCTCCCATCGCTCTGACCTCGCGCCCGGCCACGTCCACCTCGCTATACTTGTAGCCCTTGCTGCCGCGCAGTTCCTCCTCGAAAGTCAACTCCACGCCGGTCAGTCCCACCTGGTCATTGTTAGGATCGTAGCCCTGATCGGCGTAGGCCTCCGCCTGCTCGCCTGGGATAGGCCCCATGTAGCCTACGATGTGGGAAACCAGTTCCCCGCCAGGGTACTGGCGGATGGGGTCTATCTCAATGAGCACGCCAGGCAGGTCCAGGTGCTCCTCTTCGATGATGAAGACGGTATCGCGGTCCACGTTGGTTTTGAGGGTAAGCGGGCGATAAGGGGCGGCCTCGCGCGCCTCGTCCACCATCTCTTTGATGCCCCCCTCTTTCTCCCCCCCAACCTTGGGGGGGATGAAGGGGGGGCGGCCAGCGGAAGCAGTTGCCGTGCTGGCGGGAATCTCAAGGAGGGCCGATAGCCGTGAGAAAATGGCCATCTCCTCTTGCTCATCTTCGGGCAAATAAGCTGGTGTGATGGTGACGGAGAAGCTGGGAATGTTTCGTACCAGGATGCGCCCGTGGCGGTCGTAGATGACGCCGCGGGCGGCCTCGATGGGCACCAGGCGGAAGCGGTTGCGGTCGGCCAACATTCGATAGTACTCGCCCCGGACGATTTGCAGCCGCCAAATTTGGAGGGCAAAGACCAGGAAGACCAGGACGACGATACCACGGAAAGCCCAGAGTCTTCTTTT
>CAYNWI010000076.1:0-9590 GCA_964400825.1 uncultured Anaerolineae bacterium
AATGTGAAGCCTTAGTTTACCATACTTTTGGGATAATTAAAATTCTGGTAGTCCCTAACAGCGAATCATGGAGATAGTCCATGTCCCACAATTTCTTTGCTCCCCAGTCATCTCCACCACCCTTCGACCCACTGGCAGAGGTCCAGGCTGGTGGGCCGGCTGGGGCCATTCCATTCGTCTACGGCCACCCCGACCCCGATCTCCTGCCGGTGGAGAAGATCATCGCCGCCACCGAGCGCGCGCTGCGGGCACGGGGCCGGCTGGCCCTGCAGTACGGCCCTGAGCAGGGGTACGGCCCCCTGCTCGATTATCTTGTCGGCAAGGTCGAGCGCGACGAAGGGCTGCGCATCGCCCGCGCCAACATCATGCTCTGCGCTGGCGCGGCCCAGGGGCTGGACACCGCAGCCCGCCTCTTCACCCGTCCCGGCGACGTGGTGCTGGTGGAGGCCCCTAGCTACCACGAGGCCATCGCCACGCTCCGCGACCACCCCGTAGAACTGAGACAGGTGCCGATGGACGACCACGGGCTGGTGGTCGAGTCCCTGGCCGAGTGGCTGGAGGCACTGAGCCTGGCCGGGCGGCGGGTTGCCTTCCTCTACACCATCCCCACCTTCCAGAACCCGGCTGGCGTCACCCTGACGGCGGCACGCAGGCGGGCGCTGGTGGAACTGGCCAGCGAGCGGGCGCTGCTGCTGGTGGAGGACGACGTCTACCGCGACCTCTGTTTCGAGGGGCAGGTACCCCCTTCGCTGTTCGAGCTGGCCGGGGGACGGGGAGTGGTCCGGCTGGGGAGCTTCTCCAAAATCCTGGCCGCCGGGTTACGGCTGGGCTGGATCATCGCCGAGCCGGAGGTGATCCAGCGGATGGTCAGTTGTGGGCTGAAGGGGAACGAGGGGGGAACCAACCCCTTCGTGGCCCACGTGGTGGCGGCCTTCTGCCAGGAAAGGTGGCTGGAGCCGCACATCGCCTGGTTGGTGGTCCGCTACCGGGCGCGGCGGGATGCGCTGCTGGCGGCCCTGGAGCGGGAGATGCCCAACGGCGTGCGCTGGACGCGCCCGTCCGGCGGCTTCTTCCTCTGGCTGACCCTGCCCGAGCCGCTGGAAGCCGAGGCAGTGCTGGCCGCAGCCGCTGAACGGGGGGTGCTCTTTACACCGGGCACGCGCTTCTTCGCCCAGGCGTCAGGGGGAGGCGGCCGGCGCAACCTCCGACTGCCCTTCAGCTTCCTCTCCGAGGCCCAGATGGCCGAGGGGGTGCGGGCTTTGGCAATGGTTATCCGGGAACAGGAGAGCAAGACCAGCCATTCGGCCACCTGACTGTCCGACCCGGAGACGCTGCGAAGATTGGAGCTAGCAAATGGACATAGTGATCCGCAACGGCACGCTGATCACCCCCGGCGGCATCTTCTCTGCTGACGTGGGCATCATCAGAGAGCGCATCGTCGCCCTGGGCGAGGAACTGCGCGGCGCAGCCGAACTCGACGCCACGGGCTGCTACGTGCTGCCCGGCGGGGTAGACCCCCACGTCCACCTGCAGATGCCGGTGGGGAACTACGTCAGCAGCGACGATTTCGCCAGCGGCACCGTCGCAGCGGCGCTGGGTGGCACGACGACGGTGATTGACTTCGTCGAGCCGAAGCCAGGAGAGCCGCTGCTGGACGCGCTGGAAAAGCGCCGCGCCGAGGCCGACGGCCGCGTGGCGGTGGACTACGGCCTGCACATGACCATCCCCACCTGGCACGCCGCCCACCCGGAGGTGCTGGGCACGCTGTCAGAAGTCATGGCGGCGGGTGTGCCCAGTTTCAAACTTTACCTGGCCTACGAGGGCCTCCGGCTGGACGACGCCCAGCTATACCGCACCCTGAAGGCCATCGCAGGCGTCGGTGGCCTGCCCATCATCCACTGCGAAAACGGCCCCGTCTGTGAAACGCTGCGCGCCCAGGCGGTGGCTCAGGGCAACGCCGCTCCCATCTACCACGCGCGTACCCGCCCGCCGCGCCAGGAAGCGGAGGCAGTGAGCCGCGCCATTGACCTCGCCGCACTGGCCGGGAGCCCTCTCTACGTCGTGCACGTTTCGTGTGAGGAGAGCATGCTGCGTATCCGGGCTGCACGGGCGCGGGGGGAGCCGGTCTACGGCGAGACCTGTCCACAATACCTGACGCTGACGGCGGACGCCCTCGACGGGCCGCACGGGGAGCGATTCGTTTGCGCGCCGCCGCTGCGGAGCCAGGCCGATCAGTCGGCGCTGTGGCACGCGCTGGCCTGGGGCGACCTGGACGTGCTGGCCACCGATCACTGCCCCTTCACCGCCGACGAAAAGGCTGGCCATCCTTCGACAAGCTCAGGACACCGTGCCGACTTCACGGCCATCCCCGGCGGACTCCCTTCCATTGAGTCACGCCTGATCCTGGCCTACCACTTTGGCCAGCGCGCTTGGCAGATGCTGGAGCGCTGGGTCGAGGTCTGTTGCACCAATCCGGCCCGCATCTTCGGCCTGGGCCGCAAGGGGCAAATCGCACCCGGCTGCGACGCCGACTTGGTGATCTTCGATCCGGCCCGCTGGGTGACGATACGGGCCGGGAAGACACTCCACGAGCGGGTGGACTGGTCGCCCTACGAAGGGATGGCTGTCCAGGGATGGCCCCGTGACGTGCTCAGCCGGGGGCGGGTCATCGTGCGTGACGGGGAGTTCGTGGGCCAGGCGGGATGGGGACGCTTCATGTTGCGAGGACAGGATTGATTCCATCAGGGCTTGCTTTTTCTTCGCCAACGGGCTAATCGTTCTTTGATGACCTTCTCATACCCCTGATCACCGGGCTGGTAATAGCGGCGGCTCGCGAGCTCATCGGGCAGATATTGCTGGGGAACATGGTGCCCGGCGTAATCATGAGGATACTTGTAGCCCGCGCCGTGACCCAGGGCCTTGCCGTCTCGGCTGGCGTCCTTGAGGTGATCGGGCACCTCAACTTTGCCCTCCCGCTCCACATCTCCCAGAGCTTTGAAATATGCTCCTGTCGAATTGCTCTTGGGAGCAGTAGCCAGGTAGATGGCGGCCTGAGCCAGGTTGTACTGGGCCTCCGGCAGGCCCACCCACTCCAGGGCATTGGCGGCCGCGGTGGCGACGACGAGAGCCTGGGGATCGGCGTTGCCCACGTCCTCCGAGGCGAAGATGATCATCCGACGAGCGATGAAGCGGGGATCCTCGCCGGCGTAGATCATCTTGGCCAGCCAGTACAACGCGGCGTCGGGGTCGCTTCCGCGTAGGCTCTTGATGAAGGCGGACACCGTATTGTAGTGAGCCTCCCGATCGTAGACCAGGGCCCGGCGCTGGATGGAGTCCTCGGCTACGGTCAGGTCAATGTGAATCACCCCCTCGTCGCGTTTTGTGGTCTCGACAGCCAACTCCAGGGCGTTAAGAGCGATGCGAGCATCTCCCCCGGCCACCCTCACCAGGTGAGCCAGCGCCTCGTCGTCAACCTCGATCTTCAGCTTCCCGTAGCCCAGTTCCTCGTCAGTCAGGGCCCGGCGCAGGATGATGGCCAGCTCCCCCTCGCTCAGCGGTTTGAGCTGGAAGACCCGCGAGCGGGAGACCAGGGGCGGAATGACCTCGAAGTAGGGGTTCTCAGTAGTTGCGCCGATGAAGATGATGGTGCCATCCTCGACGTGCGGCAAGAGAGCATCCTGTTGGGCCTTGTTGAAGCGGTGGATCTCGTCAACCATGAGAATGGTTCGCTGACCGTAGAAGTTTCGCCTCTCCTTTGCCTGGGCGACGATCCTGCGGATGTCGGCCACGCCAGCCATCACCGCGCTGAGGGTCTCGAAGTGGGATTTGGTAGTGTTGGCGATGATCATAGCCAGGGTGGTCTTGCCTGTCCCTGGCGGCCCCCAGAGGATGAGGGACGCTAACTGGTCGCCCTCGATGGATCGCCTCAGCAGTCTCCCCGGCCCCACAATCTCCTCCTGTCCCACAAATTCCTCCAGGCTGCGAGGCCGCATGCGGGCCGCCAGAGGCGCCTCTTGGCCGATTTGGTCACGGCGGCCATACTCGAACAGGTTCATCGTGCAATTCCTCCAGAAACATTGCTGGTTGCGGGTGCTGGCTTTATTATAACACGAAGGATGCTCCCTGTCTATTTTGCATCCGACGTCGTTTTGTGATAGAATAGCAAAAGCAGTTAGTATCAGTGGATCCAAAATCGCTGTGAGGGGATTGCCAAATCCCCGTTTGGGGCCTGGATCTGGCGATCCAGGCCGAGCAGAATGAGTATCGGGAGAACACATGCCGGGTTCAGTTGCCACACCCATAGTCGTGCTCGTAGCAGGCGCCCTGGCACTTTTGCTCGCGAACAGAGCGGCAGGGCCTCGGAATCGAAGTCCCCTGGCTCTGTTGATAATCGGCGGCGCCTTCCTGGGCCTGGTTTTTATCGCCAGGGACTTGCCAGCCAGTGGCACTATCTCCCGCTGGCGCCCCTTCCTGGGAAGCGACCTGGCTTACCACGTTGACGGGTTGGCCCTCCTCTTCGTCGCCCTGATGGCCCTGGCGGGACTGGCTGCCATCGCTCCGGGTTTGGGGCACCCCGAATATCCGGACGGGGCATCGTATCCCGCCCTGTTGGCTCTCCTGGCTGCTGGCTTCAGTTTCGTCTTCTCGGCCAACCTGATCACTCTGGGCCTGAGTTGGGTCATCTTTGATCTGGCCTTTCTCTGGGTTCTCGCCGCCAGTGGCCGTGGTGGGTCACGGACGACTTCCCCCCCCAGGTGGGGGGGGACTGAGGGGGGGCGGCTGATGAGGTTAGTCCCTCGCGTCTTGAACCTCAGTGGCCTGGCTTGCCTGAGCCTGCTGGCAGCAGCCTTGCTCCTGGGCGACGGTAGCCTTTCTCCCAGGTCAGGTCCAATCGCGGCCCCTGTTTTTGGCCTCGTTTTGTTGGCAGCCCTGATGCGGGTGGGTTTCTACCCCCTTCACCTCTGGATACCCATCGGTGTCGAAGCGGGGCTGGCCGCCATCTCCCTGCTCCACCTGATTCCCGCCAGCGCTGGCCTGTATCTACTGGCCCGCCTGTCGGCCTGGGCCGGTGGAGGGCTGCCCTACGGTCAAGCCCTGGCCATTGCTGGCGGCCTGGCTTTTCTCATCGGCGCACTGCTGGCCTGGACCGAGACCGATCTTAGCAAGACCTTGTCCTTTGTCATGATCAGCCAGGTGGGCTATGTCATCGTGTCCCTGGCCATTGCCAGGCCGCCCACGATGGTCGTTGTTCTATCGTCGAGCCTGAACCTCGTCCTCAGCCTGGGTCTCCTCTTTTTGAGCCAAGATAGGTCTGAGCCAGGGAGTCTTTGGGCCAGAGCAGCCTCAGGCCTGGCTATAGCTTCCCTGGCTGGAGTGCCTCTGACCCTGGGCTTCGTCGGGCGCTGGCATCTTTACCACTACCTTCTGACAGGCGGGCACCTGGCTTTTCTGGCTCTGAGCTTGTTGGCAGAGACCTTCCTCTTCGGAGCTTTGCTCAGGGTGTGGTCAGCCATCTCCATCCCCGTCTTCCCACCGAAGTTTGCTTACGCAAAGTCATCGGTGATAGGGGCAGTGTTGCTGGCTGTGCCCATCCTCACTTTGGGATTGCACCCGCCCGCGCTAAGCCCCCTGATGGAGACGGTACCCTTCCCTACCCTGGCGAGCCTGCTCTGCTCGATAACCTTTACCCAATGGGCCGCTTTCTTTTTGCCTCTCCTGGGGAGCTACCTGCTCCAACGTCACCGCCAGCGGATCCTCGACCCGGTTGAGCCCCTCTGGTCGAGGCTGACGGCAACTCTCCGCCTGGAATGGCTCTATAGCTTGCTCGGACAGATCGTCGGAGGGGCAGCAGGCGCCTTGCAGATGGTGGGAAGAGTGACCGAGGGCAGGGGATACTTGGGTTGGATCATTGTCGTCGGCCTTCTGGCGTTCCTGTTCCTGCGAGGCGGATAGGCTCAAGCAAGAAGGAGAAGAAACCAGAATGCCCCTACCGCCGATTTTTGCTTGCCTTTTAGCGCGAAAGTTGGTATAATATGTGACAACCTAAAATTAAGGGAGATTCCATGGGAGAAGAGAACACTCTGGCAGGAGAAGAAAGGAAGGTCCCCGAGGCAATCGAAGACCAGGCCGCTGCTGGTGCCGGGGAGCATCTTCCAGAGGGAGCCTACGATTTCAAGACCTTGAGTCGAGGCGACATTCTGGAGGGCAAGGTGGTGCGAGTTAGCCCTGAAGAGGTTCTGATAGACGTAGGTCGGAAATACGAAGGGACCATCTCCAGCCGCGAATTGGAGAGCATGGGGCCAGCGGCTATCGAGGAGATACAAGTCGGGGACAAGGTACTGACCTACGTAGTGAACCCTGAGGACAAAAATGGTCGAATCGTCCTGTCTCTGCGCCAAGCTGACCTGGAGAAGGAGTGGCGATCTTTAGAGAAGCTTCTCGATACTGGAGAGATCTTCGAGGGAACAGTGACTGGCTACAACAAGGGAGGCTTGATCGTGCAACTGGGTCAGGTGCGAGGCTTTGTGCCGACCTCACAGTTAGTTCCCCTCTCCCGGCGGGACGAGGGAAGGTCCCTGACTCGCGAGGAGCTCCGAGCAAAGATGGTTGGCCAACAATTATGGCTCAAAATTATCGAGTTAGATCGTCAGCGCAACCGCCTGATCCTCTCCGAACGAGCCGCCAATAGAATATGGCGCAAGGAGCAAAAGGAACAGTTGTTGACCTCACTCAACGAGGGTGACGTCTGCCATGGACGGGTCAGCAGCCTGTGTGACTTTGGGGCGTTTGTTGATCTGGGAGGGGCCGACGGCCTGATTCACCTGTCGGAGCTTTCCTGGGGACGGGTATCTCATTCCAAAGAGGTGCTCCAGATAGGCGACGAAGTGGACGTCTACGTCATGAACGTCAATCGTGAGAAGCGCCGCATCGGCCTCAGCCTCAAACGCCTGCAGCCCGACCCCTGGAGCCAGGTTGAGGAGAAATACACGGAGGGTCAGTTGGTGGAAGGCACCATCACCAAGCTGACTGAATTCGGGGCCTTTGCCCGGCTTAAAGGTGACGAGATCGAAGGGCTGATCCACGTCTCAGAGCTATCGAACGACCGCATCGCTCACCCCAAAGAGGTGGTCAAAGAAGGAGAAACCCTTACCTTGAGGATCGTCCGCTTCGACCCAGATCGCCGCCGCATGGGCCTTAGCTTGAAGAGCGTAGCCAGAGCCGAGTACGCTGACCTGGACTGGCGAGTTGAACGCGCCGCTATGCTCGAAGAAGAGAAGCACGAAGTCGAAGCAGAAAGCGAAGGCCAAGAACAAGAAGAAGAGGAACTGACCCAGGCGGAGAGTGAAGGGATTGAAGAGGCCCCAGAAGCCATTTCGGTAGCCGAAGAAGATGAAGCCCTTTAGTCTCATGGATCCAAATTGTGAAGCAGAGCGGGCTCCCACGCCCGCGGATCGGCGGCATGGGAGCCGCCTCTGCTGGCGGTTTTGGATCTATTTTAGCAGACGATAGCAGCTCTTAGGCAATTATACTTCGTTTTCAGTTATTGACGGGCACTTGCTCATCGGGCAAGCCGGGCGAGTAGACGAGAGGGCGTGTAGGATGGCTGACAAACTCGATAGATTCACCAAGAGAGCCCGCCATGTCCTGACCCTGGCTCAAGAGGAGGCCCAACGCCTCCATCATGGCTACATCGGCACCGAACACCTGCTGTTGGGCCTGATAAGTGAGAAGAGTGGCACGGCTAGCAGGGTCTTGAAGGACTTGGGGGTCAAGCCCAAGCGGGTGCAACAGATAATCGAAGGGATCAGTGGCCCCAGCCGACAGGCCTCCTTCGGTAGGATATACCTCACTCCACGCACCAAACAGGTGATAGAGTTGGCTTTCGATGAGGCGCGGCGGCTAGGGCACCATTACATTGGCACCGAACACCTTCTCCTGGGATTAGTGCGCCAGGGCGACGGCGTGGCCGTTGATGTGCTGAAGAGCCTGGGGATAAGCTTGGACAGGGTGCGCACCGAGACCACGCGGTTCATGATGAAGGACCCTGTCTATGCCGGACATGCCAGACAGGAGAGGAAGACCCCCCTCATTGACCAACTTGCGACCGATCTCACGGCCCTGGCCGAGGAGGGAAAGCTGGACCCCGTTATCGGTCGGCAAACGGAGATAGAGCGAGTCATTCAAATCCTCTCGCGGCGGACAAAAAACAACCCGGCCCTCATCGGCGAGCCTGGGGTGGGTAAGACGGCCATCGTGGAGGGCCTGGCCCAGCGTATCGTGGCCGGCGATTCACCAGCCCCCCTGCTCGACAAGCGCCTGGTACAGTTGGATGTTGGCTCGCTGGTAGCCGGCACCATATTCCGTGGCCAGTTCGAAGAGCGACTTAAACGAGTCATTGATGAAGTCAAAAACTCAGGCAGCATTCTCTTCATTGACGAAGTGCACATGCTGGTTGGAGCAGGAGCTGCCGGCAGCTCCGTGGACGCGGCCAACATCCTCAAGCCGGCCCTGGCGCGGGGGGAGCTCCAGTGCATCGGGGCCACCACAGCCGATGAGTATCGCCGATACATCGAACGCGACTCGGCTCTGGAACGGCGTTTCCAGCCCATCCTGGTCGGGGAGCCTACTGTCGAGGAGACTATTGACATCCTGCAAGGCTTAAAGGAGCGCTACGAGGCTCACCACAAGCTGAGGATAAGCGACGAGGCCATCCGTACGGCCGCACACCTGGCCGCCCGCTATGTATCCGACAGGTATCTACCCGACAAGGCCATAGACCTCATTGACGAGACGGCCTCCCGGGTGCGCATGTATAAGCTCCCCCAGGCTACAGGTCTGAAGGAGACCTACACCACTCTGAAGACAGTCCAACAACGGAAAGATAAAGCTGTGGAGGACGGACAATACGAGGATGCAACGGAGCTACGCTACCTGGAGGTGGAGCTCCAGGAGAGGTTAGACCAGCTTCGCCTGGGCTGGGATTTTTCAGAGGAGGGCCCGTCAGTCACCGCCGACGACGTGGCTGAGGTGATCTCCATGTGGACGGGCATCCCTCTCACTCGCATTGCCGGCGAAGAGACGGAGCGGCTGCTGCAGATGGAGGAGGCCCTGCACCAAAGGATTGTCGGCCAGGACGAGGCGATCACCACTATAGCCAAAGCTGTTCGCCGGGCGCGAGCGGGCCTGAAGGACCCCAAGCGGCCCATCGGTTCCTTTATCTTCCTGGGGCCCACGGGCGTGGGCAAGACGGAGCTGGCCAAGGCCCTGGCCGAGTTCATGTTCGGCAGCGAGGAGGCCCTGGTACAGTTGGACATGTCCGAGTTCATGGAGCGCCACAACGTGTCCCGGCTGGTAGGGGCTCCGCCAGGCTACGTCGGCTACGACGACGCCGGACAGCTCACCGAAGCCGTCCGCCGTAATCCTTACTCTGTTATCTGCTTCGACGAAGTGGAGAAGGCCCACCCTGAGGTCTTCAACATGTTGCTCCAGCTTATGGAGGAGGGGCATCTCTCCGACGCCAGGGGGCGAGAGGTTGACTTCTGCAATACCATCATCATCATGACCTCCAACATAGGGGCCCAGCTCATCAA
>CAYNWI010000077.1:0-6420 GCA_964400825.1 uncultured Anaerolineae bacterium
CACCCCCATTGGCGAGTATAACCCGGACTGGGCCATCGTGATGGAAGAGCGGGACGAACACGGCGACCTCACAGATATCTTGTATCTGGTGCGCGAGACCAAGAACACACACGACCGCGACAAGTGGCGACCGGACGAGCGCCGCAAAGTCATCTGCGGTGAGCGACACTTCAAAGACCTGGGGGTAGACTACAAGGTCGTCACCACCGCTCGCGAACTACCTTGATACGCCTACTCATCCCCGGTGGGCGTCTCCTTGCCGGTCTTATCTGGTCTCCCGGCGGGAAATTTTAGTCAAATTAGAAAGGAGCAACAAATCATGGGAACAATCAACCTTGCCTGGTGGAATCTGCAGAACTTCTTCGACACCGACGACGACCCGATCTCCAAGGACTTTGAGTACACGGCTGAAAAAGGCTGGACACAAGAGGTGTTCGAGGCCAAAAAGGCCAACCTGGCCAGCGCGCTGAACGCCCTGCACGACGGCGCGGGGCCGGAGCTGCTGGCCGTGGCGGAGATCGAAAAAGACGAGTTGTTGGCGGAGCTCATCGCCGAAATGGGGAATCCCCACCTGAAAGTGGTGGAGGATCCGACCGGGACGAGCGACCTGCGCGGCATTGACGTAGCCATGGCCTACGACGAGCGGAAGCTCTCGGTGCAATCCAAGGCTTCGCACCTGGTTCACCTGAGGTATCGCACGCGCGACATTTTCGAGGTCGTGTTCGAGGTCAACGAGACGGGCGAAAAACTGGTGGTCATCGCCGGCCACTGGCCGTCCCGAGGATTGGGAAGGTACCGCTCCGAGCCGCTGCGCTGCGCTGTGGCCGAACACGTTGCCTATCTGGCGGAAGCCCACGTGAAGGTCGAGCCTGAGGTGTACGAGCAGTTGCGGGCCCAAAACGACCTGGCCCCCGTGCTGCAAACGTGGGAAACGAAAGTGCTGGTCGTGGGAGACCTCAACGACGAGCCGAGCGATCGGAGCGTGGTGGATCACCTGCGAGCCTCCAACGATCTGGATCGCGTGATCGGCAGAACGAACGACATTGACGGCTTTGAAACGGAAACCGCCGACTACCGAGGCCAGGAGGTGTTCCTGTTCAACACCACCTGGAAGTTTCTGCCGCAACAGCAAGTGGGGACTTACTTCCTGGACGCACTCAGCAGCGGGGAGAAGTTCGCCAACCGCTATCAGGTGCTCGACCAGTTGATTGCCAGCCGTGGCCTGTTGACTGGCGCCGGGTTGACCCTCGACCTGGACAGTGTGGACATCTTCCGCGACTCCCTGGTGGCGACGCCCAGCGGACGCCCCCGCCCCTTCAGCAAGACGACCAAGAAAGGGACATCCGACCATCTGCCGCTGACGGCCGTGTTGCGATTTGGGAACCTCGGCCGCCACGTCGCTGCCGCCGACCGCGTTATCGTGAGGGAGGAGTAATGACATGACCACGTTTCAGCCCTTCGACATGGAACGCATGATGTCCAAATGGGAGAACGTCGTGAAGTACAACCTGTCGGAGAGCGGCGTTCACCCCATAACCGTCCGTGAGCTGATAGGCGATGCTATGATCGAGGAGCTGCTGGACACGGAGCTAAACTACCCCCAGGCCAACGGCCTTGTCGAACTGCGGGAGCACATCGCCGCCCTCTATCCCGGCGCGACGCCCGACAACGTGCTGGTCACCGTCGGCTGCGCTGAGGCCAACTTCATCACCCTCCAAACCCTCCTCGCGGCGGGGGACGAGATGGTAGTGATGCTGCCCAACTACATGCAGATCTGGGGCCTGGGCCACAATTACGGCTTGCGAGTCAGAGCCTTTCATTTGGAAGAAGAACGAGGCTGGGCTGCTGACCTGGACGAGCTGAACCAGGTTGTCACCGAGAAAACGAAGCTCATCGCCGTCTGCAATCCCAACAACCCCACGGGCTACATTCTCACCCCGGAGGAGATGGACGCTATCGTGGCCGCCGCCGAGCGGGTCGGGGCCTGGCTGCTGGCCGACGAGGTCTACAGCGGAGCGGAGCGACTGACCGATACCCAGACGCCTTCGTTTTGGGGACGGTACGACAGGGTGCTGGCCATGAACAGCCTGAGCAAGGCCTACGGTCTGCCAGGGCTGCGCATCGGCTGGGTGGTGGGGCCAGCGGATATCGTAGATGACATCTGGGCTCGCCACGAATACACCGCCATCAGCACCACCATGCTGGCCAACAAGCTGGCGGCCCTCGCGCTCTCTCCCCAGGTGCGGCCCCGTCTCATCCAGCGAGCGAGAGATTACATCCGCCGAGGCTTTCCCATTCTGGATGGATGGATGAAGAACCACGGAGGAACCTTCAGCGTGGTCCCACCCCAGGCGGCGGCCATCGCCTTCGTGCGCTATCACCTCGACGTCAACTCCACCGAACTCGTGGAGCGGTTGAGGCGCGAAAAGAGCCTGCTCATCGTCCCTGGTGACCACTTTGGCCTGGATCACCACCTGCGAATCAGCTTCGGCCTGCCCCCCGACTACCTGCGGGCGGGGCTGGACCGCATCCATCAATTGATCGTCGAGTTGGGAGGCTAACACAAGAGAGGAGGAAATGATGAAAACCTACACCTTTCACGTATCCCTGCCCGGCGCAGGGCGAGTGTGGCGCAAAATCGAGATGCGCGCCGATCAAACTCTGGAGGATTTGCACTTCGCCATCCAGGATGCCTACGAGTGGGACGCCGACCACCTCTACTCGTTCTTCATGAGTGGAAAAGCGTGGGATGAAAGCAGCGAGTATTGCCTGCCCGAAGGCGCTGATCCGTGGGGAGAGCCCATAGATGACGAAGAAGAAGAGTGGCCTGAGCTTACCCCCGAAGAGCGCGAACAGTCCTTGCGTGCTCTCTTTGGCGGCGGTGAGGGGATGACGGTAGAAGAGATGCAAGCCCACATGGATGCGTTTTGGGACGACTACCTCGCAGAAGAAGATGAACTGGGCCCTGGCAACGTCCAGATCACAACGCTTGAAAAACTGGATCTGGAGCCAAGGCAAGAGTTCATGTATCTCTTCGACTACGGCGACGATTGGCGCTTCAAAGTGCGGGTGCACGCCATCAACGAGAACGCCGATCCCGACGCTGAATATCCCCGCCTGGTCGAGTCGGTGGGCGAGGCGCCGGAGCAGTATCCCGCCTGGGACGAATAGGGCAAAGACGAGGTTGAGTTTTGCAAACTTACCTGGGTGAAATCGCTGCCCTGGCCACAGCGGTGTGCTGGGCAGCCACCTCCCTTTTTTTCACGATTGCCGGTAAGCAGGTCGGTTCCCAGCTCGTCAACCGGGTGCGGTTGCCGCTGGCGGCCTTTTTCCTGACGATCACCCATCTATTGTGGCAAGGACAGGCGTTGCCCATCCGCGCCGAACCATCCCGCTGGGGGTGGCTGGGATTGTCCGCCATCAGCGGACTGGTGGTGGGCGACGCGCTGTTGCTTCAGGCCTTTGTCCTGATCGGGACACGCCTTTCGATGCTGCTGATGACCTTGGTGCCGGTGATCGGCGCGCTGCTGGCCTGGGTCTTCCTGGGCGAAACGCTGAGCCTGTTGGAAATCGGCGCCATCATCGTGACGGTGAGCAGCGTCGCCTGGGTAGTCTCGGAACAGAGGAACTCCAACTCTGTGGACGGCAACCCCAGGAGCTACATCATCGGGGTGCTGTGCGGGATCGGCGGCGCGTTCGGGCAGGCGTTGGGGCTGATCCTGTCGAAGCGAGGGATGGCCGGCGATTTCCCGGCCCTGTCGGCTAGTCTGATGCGATTGTTGGTGGCATCGGCAGTGATTTGGCTGTGGGCTTTGATTCAAGGCCAGCTCCGCCCCACCATCGAGGGACTGCGCGTCAGGCGCGCCCGACGGGCTATCCTGGTCGGGACGGTTGCGGGGCCCTTCACCGGCATGACTCTTTCCCTGGCAGCGGTGCAGTTGACACACGTAGGAATTGCCTCCACGCTGATGTCGCTAAGCCCGGTGATCCTGCTGCCACTGTCGCACCGGGTCTTCAAAGAACGCATCACCCCACGGGCCATCATCGGGACAGTGGTGGCGCTGATCGGTGTGGCGATGATCTTTTGGACGTAAGATCGACTTTATGAATCCCCCCGAGTTCCTATCAGGCCAGGGGAACTCTGGAAACTTGCTGGATTTGTCACATGGCTAAGCAGTTATCACAAACGTTAAGAACGCTCTGGCGCGCGGCTTTTTGGGTATCCTTCCCCTTCGGCATCCTCTCCTTCGTGCTGCCCATCTACGGCAAGGAATTGGGCGCGACAGCGCTGGAGATAGGCTGGTTCTTCTCGGCCATGTCTCTGGTGCCGGTGGTCGTGCGGCCTTTCCTGGGCCGGGCACTGGATCGCTGGGGGCGACGGCCTTTCCTGCTGATGGGGTTGCTGGGCTACGTCGTGGCCATGGTCATCTTCTGCCTCGCCGATACGGTCTTTCTGCTGACCGTCGCCCGCTTTGTGCAAGGGCTGGGACAGGCCTTCCTCTGGCTCTCGGCCTACACCATCGTAGCTGACGTCGCCGAAGAGACGGGACGCGGGCACAACTTTGGTATCATTGACGAGGCAGTCAATCGGGGAGCGATCATCGGCACCACGGTGGGGCTCTTCGTCTGGTTCGGACTGGCTAACACCGGACTAGGCGAGAGGCAGATCTGGTTCTGGCTCTTTGCCGCCTACACCGTGCCCGCGCTGCTGGCGCTGTGGAGTGGTTGGCGGGGTGTCCAGGAGACACGCCCACAGACGGTCGCTCAGCCTATCGAGAGCCATCCTATCTCCGGCCAACTGCTGTCGCTGATGGGCATCGTCTTCGTCACCGGCGCTTCTTCTGCTATGGTCTGGCCGCTGCTGATGGTTTTCCTCCAGGATGCGTTGCAGGCCGACGTGGCAGCCCTGCTGTGGGCCTACCTGCCGGCGGCACTGATCAGCGCCTTCCTGCCCTCGCGCATGGGCCGCATCGCCGACCGCCTGGGGCGCAAAGTACCGATGATGGCCGGGCTGATCGTGGGAGCAGCAGCCTCGGTGCTGATCCCGCACCTGCGGAGCATCATCCCGTTGATCATCCTATGGGCGGCGGAATCACTGGGCTACACCGCCTCCGTGCCGGCCGAGCGCGCCTTCGTCGCCGACATCGCGGGCCAGGACACGCGCGGCACTAGCTACGGGCTCTACACCTTCGCCTACTTCCTGGGATCAGCTCTGGGGCCGCTGGCAGGCGGCTGGTTGTACGACAACCTGGGGCACGCTACGCCCTTCTACCTCAACGCCGTCGTGCTACTGGTTGGGGCGTTGCTGGTGGCGGGGGTGTTGCGGGAATCCAGGCATTAGAGCAGGATTTGCGGAATTTACGGATTTCTCCTCTGATCCGTAAATTCTGCCAATCCTGTTCTGCGCAATCGGAGGTATCTAATGAACGCTCGCGAGCGACTGTTGACCGCGCTTGACGGCGGCGAACCGGATCGCGTCCCTCGCGCATTGGGCTTTTACCACATGGACCTCGAGAGCCTGGCCCCGCCGGGCCAGTACCGGGACGGCGCGGTGGATGTGCGCTTTGTCGAGTTCCCTCTTTCGCCGGAGGAGAAGGCCCTGGATCGTCTGGCCAGCCCTTTTTCCCCAGACACGCGGCTGGGCAGCGCGACTCAGGTGGCAACCTACGCCCGTTGGGACTACCGCCCTGAAACCCCTGAGTACCGCAGCCCCCTGGCCGGGGCCCGTTCGCTGGACGACCTGCGCCGCTTTCCTTTCCCCGATGTTAGCGCGTCCTATCACGCCAAGGGGTTGGCCCGCCAGGTGCAGGCTCTGCAGGCCTGCGGCCTGGCCGCTGGCGGCAACCTGCCCCACCTGGGCGGCGAATTGTTCGAGGCCGCCTGGCGGCTGCGCGGCCTGGAGAACTTTCTCATAGACCTGATCAAGCGGCCGGCCTGGGCCCACTTTCTCCTCGACCGGTTGACCGACCTGGCCCGCCGCAACGCCGAGACGCTGGCCCGTGCCGGCGTGGACGTGCTGGCCCTCGACGACGACGTGGGGATGCCGGGGACGATGATCATCAGCCCGGCCACCTGGCGCGAATTCTTCAAGCCGCGCCTGGCGACGATCATCCAGGCGGCGCGGGCCACCAAGCCCGACCTCCGCATCCTCTACCACAGCGACGGTTACTTCGAGCCTATCGTGGGCGACCTGATGGAGATCGGTGTGAACGCCATCAACCCGCTGCAGCCGGATCACATGAACGCCGCCCGCATCCGCCGACGGTTCGGCCCCCGACTGGCGCTGTGGGGCACCGTTGGCCACCACACCACCTTCAGCTTTGCCACGCCCGACGACATCCGTAGGGAGGTCAGGTGCCGCATCGAGACCCTGGGCCGCGCCGGCCTCATTCTCTGCCCCGCCTACGACATTGACGAGCC
>CAYNWI010000077.1:6520-8082 GCA_964400825.1 uncultured Anaerolineae bacterium
AACACCTGAACGTGATCATCCAGACCTACGGCGTCTGGACCTACCTGCTCCTTTTCCTGGTCATCTTTCTCGAAACGGGCCTGGTGGTGACGCCCATCCTGCCGGGGGATTCCCTGCTCTTCGCCGCAGGCAGCTTCGCCGCCCTCGGTTCACTGAACGTCGGAGTGTTGTTCGTTCTTCTCAGCATCGCGGCTGTGGGAGGGGATACGGTGAACTACTGGATAGGACACTTCGTGGGGCCGAAAGTGTTTAGCAGGGAAGACGTGCCTTTCCTGAATAAAGAATATCTGGACCGCACCCATCGTTTCTACGAAAAGCACGGGGGCAAGACCATTATTCTGGCCCGATTCATTCCCATCATCCGCACCTTTGCGCCCTTCGTGGCCGGTATTGGCAAGATGACTTACTGGCATTTCATCAGTTATAACGTCATAGGCGGGTTGGCCTGGATCGCCCTTTTCACTTTCGGAGGCTACTTCTTTGGCAACATCTCCGTTGTCAAACGCAACTTCACTCTGGTCATCCTGGCCATTATTTTCATCTCACTTCTACCCGTTATGATCGAGTTTGTGAACCATCGCCTCCGATCGAGTCGTGAAACGTGAATGACTTTTCACGCATCACTTTTCCGCTAGCTTTTTTTCCCCTCCAGTAGTATAATTATGGCGTACCACATAGTCTCTCGACCCCGCCGAAGGGGCGAGTGTGTAAGGAGGTGTGGCTATGTCAGGACATTCCAAATGGTCAACGATTAAGCGCAAGAAGGGGGCAGCGGACGCCAAGCGAGGCCAGCTCTTCACCAAGCTGGGACGCGAGATCGTCATAGCGGCGCGGGAGGGCGGCGACCCCGCTACGAACTTCAAGCTGCGCCTGGCTGTAGAAAAGGCCAAGGCGGCCAGCATGCCCAAGGACAACATCCAGCGAGCCATCAGACGGGGTACCGGCAGCGAAAAGGGCGCAGAGCTTGAGGAGGTCAACTACGAAGGCTACGGCCCCCACGGGGTGGCACTGTTGGTGCAGGTACTGACGGACAATCGCAACCGGGCAGTGTCCGATGTCCGTCGCGCCTTCTCCCGCTACGGCGGCAGCCTGGGTGAGACCGGCTGCGTGGCCTGGCTCTTCGAGTCCCAAGGCTACATCACCATCTCCCCCGACGATCACGATCCCGACGAGCTGGCGCTGCTGGCTATTGACGCCGGGGCCGACGACGTCACTGTTGGAAGCGATCTGGTGGAGGTTTATACCCAGCTCAATGACTTCCAAAGGGTCAAAGAGGAATTGGAGAAGAACGGAATCACCCTGGATTCGGCCGAGATCTCCATGATCCCCAAAAGCCCGATGGAGCTGGGGGAGAAGGAAACCATCAAGGCCATGATCCTCATTGATGCCCTGGAGGAGCTGGACGACGTCCAGCAGGTCTCCTCCAATCTGAACATCACCGATGAGATCATGGCCCAATACGACGAGTGGGCCTCAACCTAATCGGAAGTGTCATTGCGAGGAGCGGGGCGACGAAGCAATCTCCACCGTTGCAGGTAATTGAGGACGGGAGATTGCTTCGC
>CAYNWI010000077.1:8182-9570 GCA_964400825.1 uncultured Anaerolineae bacterium
GCTCGCAATGACAGATACGACATCGTCGAGCTACTACTTCGGATGTTATGATAAGTACCCGATGAGCGAAGACGAGAACCTGGTCTTAGGGATTGATCCCGGCACGGCCATCACCGGCTACGGCCTGGTATGGGGCGAGGGCGACGATCTGAGGCTGGTGGACTACGGGACGATAACCACTTCCTCGGATGAATCGCAGCCCCAACGGCTGCAGGAGATCTACCGCCAGTTGACGGCTCTCATCCAAGAGCGGCAGCCTGCGGCGGCGGCGGTGGAGAAGCTCTTCTTCAGCCGCAACGTTCGCACCGCGCTGAGCGTAGGCCAGGCGCGGGGGGTGGCCCTGCTTGCTATGGCCAATGCTGGGATCGCGGTCCACGAGTACACGCCCCTGGAGGTCAAGCAGGCGGTGGTCGGCTACGGGCGAGCCACCAAGACCCAGGTGCAGGAAATGGTCAAGGTGCTCCTGGGCCTGGATAGTGTCCCGCAACCCGACGATGCCGCCGACGCCATCGCCGTGGCCATCTGCCACATCCACTCCGCTCGAATGAAGAGCCTGGCCAGACAAGCTGAGGAGATCGAGGGAAGATGATCGCCAACCTGAAGGGGACGATCGAGGCCATAGGAAAGGACTACCTTGTCATCGGCGTGGGGGGGATCGGCTTCAAGGTCTACGTCCCGACCTCGGTGCTGGAGACCTCGGAGGGGCTGGGCCGTCAGGTGGAGGTCTTCACCCACCTCCACGTGCGGGAGAACGAGCTGACCCTCTACGGCTGCGGCAGCGAGGACGAGCTGGCCCTGTTTGAGCTGCTTCTGAGCGTCTCGGGCGTGGGCCCCAAGGTGGCCCTGGCCATGCTCTCCACTCTGTCACCCGATTCGCTGCGCCTGGCCATCGCTCAAGGGAACGCTGTGGCGTTGGCCAGGGTGCCTGGCATCGGCCCCAAGATGGCCAAGAAGATCGTCTTTCACCTCAAGGACAGAGTCGCGGCCGAGGTTGGCCCAGAGGCGGTACCCTTTCTCACCGACGCCGACGCCGAAGTCATCGCTGCCCTCACCAGCCTGGGCTACAGCGTAGTGGAAGCTCAAGCCGCCCTCCAGTCCCTGCCCGATGAAGAGATGGAGATAGAGGAAAGGGTGAGGTTGGCGCTGGCTTACTTTGCCAAGGGATAATTGTTCAAGGAGGATAAGACCATGCAGGCAGTCCGCATTCTGACAAGGCCGGAAAAGGACGGCGAACTGATCCTCAAGGACCTGCCGGTGAGGAGGGGGGTTTCTGTGGAAGTGATCATCTTGACCCAAGAGATGATTGACGAAACGGCCCTGATCCTCTCGGCGCTCCAGCACGATCCCGGCTACGCCTTTTTGCGCGATCCGGCTGAAGACCTCTACAC
>CAYNWI010000078.1:0-7258 GCA_964400825.1 uncultured Anaerolineae bacterium
GAGCCTCACTTTACCCAAACAAGTTCGGGACTCCGAATCTAACGGACACCCATAAGCTACAGGAAATGGCGGCGGATAATGGCCAAATTGTTAAAGAGTCGCACGCCGAAAGCCACGATAGCCGCATAGTAGAGCTCGACACCCAGGCGGTCGCCTACGAAAGTCAGAAATCCAGCCAAGATAGCATTAACACAAAAGCCGCTGATGAAAATCCTGTTGTCGTATTGGCCCTCCAGGTGGGCCCGCGCCGCGCCTAATATCGAATCCGACGCTGCCAGGATGGCCATGGCAGTGTAGCGCGAGTACTGGGCGGGTATAGTTATGGAAAAGAGGTAGCTAATAATGACGCCAACCAACAAGCCGATGATCGGTAACCACATATCAGTTCGCCTATAACTAATACTTGTAGCAGGGACTATCTTTGAAGCGCAGGTCCACGTACTCCGGCTGTATCCCCTCAGAGGCAAGGGTCTGGAGCAAGGCGTTCAAGATAGTCACTTTCTCCGCCATGTCGCCCGCGCCGAAGTAGATGGGGAAGCCCCCGTGGTAAAAGCTCAATCCCCTGTCCTCGGAATATTGAAAGGCGACTGTCTCCGGAAGGAGCTGCCGCAGCTCCAGCGCCGATCTGACGACCTCAGGGTCAACCTGGTAGCCAACTCCAAGAGGCCCTGTCGTCAGGTCCTGGATCAGGAGCATCCCCTCTAACTCACCTTCCAGAGGGAGAATGGTGCCCTGATCATCCACCCCATAGCGCGCCTCACCCCTTTGCCAGATAATTTGCATCCGGCGCTCCACCACCTCGATCCTCACCTGGTTGGGCAGCCGGCAGGTGACCCTGACCTCCCTGATGCCCGGCAAGCTAGAGATGGCAGCCTCCACCTGTTCGGGCTTGATCCAAAATATGCTCAACTCGTGCAGGCCACTGGCAGCGTAAATCTCGTTTGTATCAACAAATTGGTTGCCCCGCACCTCAGCCTCGTAGACGTAAAAACTATGGGTGGTGAAAAATCGGCTGATCAACAAACCCAGGGCTGCCAGCAAAAACAAGCTCAGCACCGTGCCCCCTCTGACCTGCCAAAGACCGACCAGGGGGCTCGGAGCCAGCTTCGCGCTTGGCCTGGCGATTTCGTAGGCGTGATTTTGCTTGCTCTTGGAACGCTTCTTCTTCGTTTTTCGGGACGACGGCTTGCGGCGCATGGCACTTCTTCGATGAGTTATGCGAATTCTTGCGGGCTGTAGGACGTCTCCGACCTGCTATTGTCGGCGTGCCTCTCCAACGCCAGCTCGATCAGCCGGTCAATTAGCTCTGAGTAGGAAATGCCACTGGCCTCCCACAACTTGGGATACATGCTGATGGGCGTGAAGCCGGGGATGGTGTTTAGCTCGCCGAGGTACAGTGTCCCCGTATCCTTGTCCAGCAAGAAATCAACCCGGGCCATCCCCGCACAGTCCACGGCCAGAAAAGCGGTGATGGCCAAATCCTGTATCCGTCGAGTCACCTCCGGCGGAAGTTCGGCGGGAATGATCAACTCCGATCGGTCATCTATGTATTTAGCGACGTAATCGTAGAACTCACGACAGGGCACGATCTCTCCCGGCAGCGAGGCGATAGGCTCGTCGTTGCCCAGGACGCTGCACTCGATCTCCCGCGCATTCACCGCTCGCTCGGCCAGCATCCTGCGATCGTAGCGAACTGCCAGACCCAGGGCCGGAGCCAGCTCACCTGGCTCATGGACCTTGGAGACACCCACGCTGGAGCCCAGGTTGGCCGGCTTGATGAAACAAGGATAACCCAACTCCTTTTCGATAAGTCCCATCATGGCCTCAGGGTCCAGTTCCCAATCCTTGCGCTTGAGTGCCAGGTGCTCCACCACGGGCAGCCCGTGGCTCGTGAAGACGGCCTTCATAGCGATCTTATCCATCCCCAGGGCTGAGCCCAGCACCCCTGCCCCGACGTAGGGTATGTCGGCCAGCTCCAGCAGGCCCTGCACCGTGCCGTCCTCGCCATAGGGGCCATGCAAGACAGGGAAGACAACGTCAACCTGGGGGAATCCTGTTTCGCGAGTGCCTGGCACCAGGTCACGCCTGTCCCTGACCACCAGTTCCCGTGTCCTGGCTTCTGCCCGTTGTGCATCGGCTATCTGACCGGCCGTGCCTGGCCCTCCAGCCTGCAGCAATTTCATCGGCTCGCCGCTGGTCAGCCAGCGACCCTCTTTGGTGATGCCAATGGGGATTATCTCGTACTTCTCCTTGTCCATGGCCTTCATGATGCCCTGGGCAGAGACCAAAGAGACCTCGTGCTCACCAGATTGTCCGCCGAAGACGACCGCCACCCTGAGCTTCTCAGCCATCCCACTCTCCTACCAGCTCGATCTCCAGCTCCAGCTCCGCGCCAAATTGCTCCCGTACCCGCTCCTGAGCCAGGTCAATGAGGGCTTTGACATCAGCCGCTCTGGCCCCGCCCAGATTGACGATGAAATTGGCGTGTTTAGGCGAAATCTGCGCGCCGCCGATGCGCATCCCCTTGAGGCCCGCCTGCTCGATGAGAAACCCGGCCGGATACTGCTCCGTCCGTTTAAAGACGCTGCCGGCGCTGGGCTCCGTGGGCTGACTTGCCGCCCGCCGGCGCGTGTAATCGGCCATCTTCTCCGCCAGGGCCTGGGCAGGCTCTGGCCGCAGCACGAACTCCGCCGAGAGAATGACCTCTTGCTCACCCTTGCCCGCCTGCCCCTTGAACCTGCTCGTCCTGTAGCCGAAGCCCATCTCCGCAGCGGATAGCTCGCGCACCGTGCCGTCAGCCGTGAGCACGGTGGCCTTTCGCGTCACGTCGTCAATGTAGCAGTCGTAGGCTCCGGCGTTGCCCACGACAGCCCCTCCGACCGAGCCGGGGACGCCCACCGCCCACTCCAATCCCCCCAGGCCCCGCCGCGCGCTCTCACGGGCCAGGTCTCGTAACAGTGCCCCACTCTCGGCGTACAAAACTACGTCGTCCTCTAAACATATCTCCTGTCCTCCATTCTCTATCACTAAGCCGCGGATGCCCTCGTCGGCCACCAGGATGTTGGTGGCCCGACCGATGATCAAGTAAGGCATGCCCTGTTCCCGTGCCAGCGAGACCAGCTCGACCAGTTCTTGCGCGCTCGCGGCCACGGCATACAAATCCGCCGGCCCACCGATGCGGAAGGATGTATGGAGGGACATGAGCTCATTTTGGCACATTCCTTCAAACACAATCCCTCCTTTCTCTCCACCCGGCAGGGCCATCTACCACCACGTCAGCTCTCCTTGGACGCGCTCCTCCCTGAAAGCCATAAAGAGGCCCACCACCAAGCCTATTGCACCAGCCGCGCCGATATTCCACACCTTGTTGGGCCGGATGGGCTCCCTCGGCTCCATGGCCGAAGCGATCACCTTCGGCTCAACAACGAACTCTTCCTTTTGCATCTTGTCAGCCAGAGCCATGTATGCCTCTTCCGCTTCGACCCTGGCCACAATCAATCTCTCCAGTTCGGGTCTTTTCTCCGTTAAAATCTTCTCTCGCTGAGAGATAGTGGTGGAGAGTTCCTCGATTCTGGTCGCAAGCCCCCCCTCTTCAGTGTCGAGAGCTGCAATCGCGGCATCTAGCGTCTTCACCGCTTTCGTGGACAACTGATTCATGCTGATCTCGATGAGAGCTTTCCTACCTTCCAGAATCGAAATGATGGTATCTAAGATTGCCATTTGCTGACTCGGGCTCATATCCTCCGCAGGTAAGGAAAGAGCCTGCACATCCACCCCCGCAGCAGATTCGATGGACCCGCTCTCCAAGAAGTCAGTTACAAGGGAGGACATCAATTCAGGAGAAGCGATACTGCCTCCCTGCTCGATGGCGTCCCTAAGATTGTTTGCTTCTTCAAGCGCCGTCCCGACGCTCTCCATGGTGGCCTCATCTCGTTCTATAACCTGCTGATCAACCTGCTGCTCCCTGAGCAGAACCTGAACCTGGAATATCCCTTTCTCGGATTCCTTCGATACCCTCTGTAGAAGGTTGATGACAAATAGGGAAACGGTTTTGGCCGAGGAGCCGGTATTCCCCCTTGCAGTCGTTCTGAAAGTCCTCGCCTCTTGGATGCTTCGTTTAATACTGTCCTGCCTGATCTGGTAGGTCTTCAACCGTTCCTTATCGGCTTCCAGGTCCTCTTCAGCAGTACCGAATCCAAAGAGTCCGAACCCGTACTCCTCTTCAAAGGATTTCAGGGCCTCATTAGCTGTTTCCAAGTTCTGCTCAGCGGTCTTGAGGCGCTGCTCCTCCTTCAACTGGGCTTCTGAGATCCGCTCAGCAGCAAAATCTGCCCACGTGTTGGCTATAAGCGCCACTTTCTTCGCCGCATCCGACTGCACCGTGATACGGACCATGTTCTGCCCCTCAGTCACCTCTACTCCATGGATGATCCCTTCAGGGATCTGCCCGGTGGGGAAGAGGGAAGCCCTGGCACTGAGGGACGCAATCACTTGCCCTTCAACTTCAGTGCTCTTGATTAGAGAAGCAACAGGTATCGAGGAGCTCAACTGTGGCACAGAGAGGATAACCGTGGCCTCATAGGTAGGAGGTATGAAGAGATTGATGATGGCTGCCAGAGCTACTGCTACCATAGTGAGCACTAAGATCAATCCCAAATGTCTGGCGATGGCATCAGTATAATCATATATATCCATCGTCTCTCCCCTCCTGACTGTGTTCGTCAGTAAGTGCTATGCCTTTTCCCCCTGGCCAAAACTTCTTCCCCGACCTTATACCCATCCCCAGCCCCCAGAGTAATGAGCACATCGCCGGACCTCAGGTGATCGTGCAAATAGTCGGCAGCCTCGTCCAGGCCAGGGATGTAGCGGACATCGGGATGCTTCGTGCGGGCCACGATGTCGGATGCGCTCACCCCCAGGTCATCGTCCTCGCGAGCGGCGTAGATATCAGTGACGACCACGTGGTCGGCGTCGGCGAAGCTGGCGGCGAATTCGCCCAGCAGAGCTTTGGTGCGGCTGTAGGTGTGGGGCTGGAAGACGGCCCAGATCGTTCGCTGCGGATAGCGTTCCCGCGCCGCCCGCAGGGTAGTTCGTACCTGGGTGGGATGGTGAGCGTAATCATCAATGACGATTATTCCATTCACCTCGCCCTTCACCTCGAAGCGCCGCTGCACCCCGCGAAAGCCGCGCAGCGTCTCCCCCACGTCTGCCAGGGGCAGGTCCAACCGATAGGCAACGACGAGCACCGCCAGGGCGTTCTGCACGTTGTGCAGGCCAGGAATCCGCAGAGTGAACTCGCCTACCGACTGCCCATCATGCAAGGCCACGAAGTCGTGCCCACCCAGTTCGTTAGATCGAATATCCACCGCCCGCCAGCTTGCCCCCTCGCCCAACCCGTAAGTGATGACCCTTCCAACTTCCAATAACTCCCGCACTCTCTCGTCGTCCCCACACCCGATGACGCAACCATCGGCAGGCACCAGGTGCACAAATTCCCGAAAGGCTTCCACCAGGTCGTCCAGCTCAGGATAGCAGTCGGGGTGGTCCATCTCGATGTTGGTGACAACGACGATCCTGGGCCTGAGCCCCAAAAAGGTACGGTCGTACTCGTCGGCCTCGACGACGAAGTGCTCTCCCCGACCGGCTTTAGCGTTCGTCCCCAGGTTTTCCAGGATGCCGCCGACGATGAAGGTCGGGTCGAGGCCAGCTTCGGTTAGACAAAGGGCGATCAGGGCCGTGATCGTAGTTTTGCCATGAGAGCCGGCCACGGCGATACCAAAGCGGCCCTGCATCATCCGCCCCAACATCCAGTCCCGCTTGACGACCGGGATGCCCCTGGCGCGAGCCGCTGCTGCCTCAGGATTGTCCGCCGGTATGGCCGAGGAGACGATCACCAGATCAGCCTGGCCCACGTTCTCCGCTCGATGCCCCTGGTAGACGATAGCGCCCAGGTCGGTCAGGGCAGCGGTGATGGGCGACAGCTTCAAATCGGAGCCTGAAACGCGATGCCCCTCTTCCAGCAGCACTTTGGCGATAGCCGAGAGGCCGATGCCGCCGATGCCGATCAAGTGAACACGATCATCCTTCATCAAAAAGCTACCTGATGACCCGCGCCATAACCATGAGGACGACGAGAAAAGGCAAGAACGGTCGCAACAAGGTGAGCGGCAACAAAGGGACAAGACTTTGCGCGAAGCCAGTGAGAGGTTCCTGAAAATGCAGGATCTTTATCGGATAATCATACTTGTCCAAAAAGTACCACAAGCTGCCCGCTACCAAATAGCCATTCATTAACCCGGTCAGCAGGCCGAATAAAATACCCCTCGCCCCCCTGGGAGGCCGGCCTTCGAAGGCCAGGGTCTCGCCGTGATAGGAAATAAGAGTCACAAAAACTATGACCAGGATGTAAAAGCTGGCCCAGATGGATTGACCCGCCGGCTCGGAGACCTCAGGTACGGTAAAGCCGACGACGCCCACCGCGCTGGTCAGAAATTGGGGTATCTTGTCCTCGAAGAGAGACAGGCCGAATAGAAGCACCAACAGAACGGTGGTCACCCCCAGTTCCTTCAAAAAGCCGCGGACGATGCCCACTAAGGCAAAAGTTATAAGAAGAACCCCCCACAACACTTCCAGGGGCTGCAAGGGTCATCACCTCTCTCGACAGCTAATCGTCACGCCTCGGCTTCGTTGACATTTGCAGGCCGAGGATGATCAGGATAATCACGAACACCAACACCACCTTTACCAGGTTTTGAGACAGCAGATCAACCAGGCCTTCGGTGGAAAAGCGAATCGTCGTTTCGGGCGCGGGCAAATGCCTGGGAGCGAGAAAGTAAGCGATGAAATAGCCATTCACCCCCGCCAAGACGAGGCCGGACAATCGCTGAGACCATGTTTCCGGAGGATCAACGACGAACTCTCCTACAAGGTAAAAGACCAGCACTATGAGGGCGAAAGCAGCCGTCCCCAGAATCAACCGGTCGGACTCAGTGGAAACAAGCCGCGTCAGATCGCCCATCTCCGCCAGAACGCTGGCCGGGTCGTCAGCCGCCAGCCCTCCTCTGAAAGCGAACATACCCAGTTTGTAGAACCTGTTCACCCAGGGTTCCAGGAAGGGCGCGCCCCACTTTCCCACAGCCATGGCCAGGAAAACGCCGACCAAAGCCAGCAATTCCCTGAAGACCCCCCGTCTCAGCCCCATCAGTCCGAACAGGACGACGAAGCCTATGATCAGATAGAGCTGGTTCAAATCAATCAT
>CAYNWI010000078.1:7358-9430 GCA_964400825.1 uncultured Anaerolineae bacterium
GGCGGCGAAGAACTCGGCCCGCACAGGGTAGCCTGCCGTTACGACTTTGCTTGGGTCGAAATACCTTGCCACCTCTGGGAAAGAGACGGCGACCCGCGTCGCCAGGCGGCTCAGGGCGCGGACGGCCAGGCCCGGCTCCAGGTCGGGCAGCAGCACCAGGAGCGGCACTCGACGAAGCCAGGCGGCTGCGGCCACGGGCGCGCAGACGTATCCCCCTGTGACCAGAACTACGTCGGGAGAGAAATCGCGCACGATGCCTAATGACTGGACGAAACCCGCCATCATCTTGAACAGATGCCCGGCTACAGTCCAGGGTGCCAAACCGCGCAAGCCCCCCGTCGAGATGGCCGTGAAGGGCAACCCCACTCGGCTGGCAATTCCCTCTTCCACCCCGCCCCGGCTGCCCACGTACAAGAATTTGCAGCTTGCCACTTGCCTCTTTAGGGCTTCAACGACGGCGAGAATTGGATATACGTGGCCGCCCGTCCCGCCGCCCGAAATCATAACGCGCAATCTCGTCTGGCCTTTCCTCCACAGTGCCCCTGGAGATGCCCAGGAGCAGGCCCACGCCGGTCATGGAAACAGCCAAAGAGGAGCCACCATAGCTGATGAAGGGCAATGGTATGCCCGTGAAAGGCAGGGTGTTGGTAATCACCGCGAAGTTAATCAAAGCCTGAAAGATCAGCCCGCAGGTTAGGCCCGCGGCCAGCACCGTGCCAAAATCGT
The DNA here is from genome assembly GCA_964400825.1 of uncultured Anaerolineae bacterium. Classification (GTDB taxonomy): domain Bacteria; phylum Chloroflexota; class Anaerolineae; order VGOG01; family VGOG01; genus CAYNWI01. The sequence continues at coordinate 8,085 of CAYNWI010000078.1, forward strand.
CAGGAGCCTCCAGCGCGATCTGGAAACCCCGATAGGCCAGGGCTACGAAGAGGCCCACCACCAGCAGGCAGCCAATTAGACCCAACTCCTCGCCGAGCACGGCAAAGATGCTATCACTGTGAGCCAGGGGTAGAAAGCTCAGTTTAAAGGTCCCGTCCCCCAAACCGACGCCGAATATCCCCCCAGCCCTCAGCGCAGACAAATTTTGCTGAACATGATAGCCAACGCCGGCGCCACCCAAGGAGCCTACGTAGTCCTTGACTCTTTGGAGGGCGTGCCCTGATCGGGAGATCAAGAAGCTAAAGGTGGCCCCGCCACAGATGAGGCCGATGACCAACTGAGCGATATCAGCGCCGGCGATAAAGAACATGGCGATAGCCGTGACCACGATCAGGATGGCGGTGCTGAAATCGGGCTGCATCACGATCAGGCCCGCCACCACCCCGATGAGAATGGCAAAGGGAACGAGACCATAGGTCACCACCCGGAGTCTCTCCCCTTTGGACGAAAGCCAATCAGCGACGTAGATGATGATGATCAGCTTGCACAGCTCGCCGGGCTGCACCGATCCCCCCCAGAGAGCACGCACAGAGCCAAACCTCTCTTGGCCCACGATCAGGAGTAGTATCAACAGGAACAAAGTGCCGCCCATCAGGGGAATGGAGAAACGTCGCCAGGTGTGATAGTCTACACTCATCATCACTATCATCCCCACCGTGCCCAACAGTGCCCAGATGATCTGCCTGCCGAAGAAATAGGTCGGTTGATCAAACACCCGGTAGCCAAAGTCGAAGCTGGAACTGTAGACCATCAGCAGGCCGATGAGGAGCAAGCTGGCCAGGATGATGATCAATGGGTAATCTATCTTCTTGGTGAATTCTCGGCTGTATACTGCCATCTTCCCCTCCCCTCTGTAGTTTGTCATTGCGAGCGTAGCGAAGCAATCCCCATCCCGCGAATTGGGGATTGCGTCGGCGCAAACTGCGCGCCTCGCAATGACACCTCAAGACAAGTTGGTCAAAGAGCCTTCACCAGCTCGCGGAAGCGCTCGCCTCGCTCGACGAAGTCGCTGAAGGCATCGAAGCTGGTGCCGCCCGGCGAAAGCAACACTACGTCGCCAGGCTCCGCCTCCCTCGCCGCCGTCTCAACCGCTTCATCAAGGGTTTGACAGCGATGAACAAACTCCCTCGGAACTCGAGACCCGAAACCCGAAACTCGTATCGCTTTCTCGATAATGGGGGCCGCCTCCCCAAACAGGATCAAGCGCCGCGCCTTCTGAAGCGTAAGCCGGGCCATCTCATCCCAGGGCAGGTGCTTGTCGCGTCCCCCGGCCAGGAGGACGATGG
>CAYNWI010000079.1:0-3338 GCA_964400825.1 uncultured Anaerolineae bacterium
CCCCTATTCAGTCTCCGCCAACGCCGCTACTCATTGACTTTCCGAGAAATCTCTGCTGAGCTGATCGAACTCTGCTGGCAACTCCCCCCGAAACACCCGCTGCAGCAGCGTTTGAAACAGATGCTCCGCCTGGCGCTCGGCTTCGCGTTGCTGGGCGTATGAGCATCACTTCAGCCTTCGCCACTCCGCACACTGATTGGATTGCCTGAAGATGTTTCTGCTGGACGCATCACGACGAACTAGTTCAATCAGTTTAGGGTAGTCATGCAGGCGCTTTGCGAGAATGCCATGCACAGTCCGAAATGGTGCTGGCTCATCACGATAGCTGTGTAGCGCTTTGATGTACAGCCTTTGGTGCTGCTGCGCAAGCTTAAGGATGAACTGATGGCTCGTGAACGTTTCATCCATCTCTTCGATGGTTTCGGGATAGTGAGCCAAAAGGTATGAAAAGTTGTGTTTGGGCATGTTTTCCTCCTGCAATCAAACAGTGGGGCACATCGCCATGTGTCCTCACAACTCCCCCCGAAACGCCCGATGCAGCAGCGTCTGGAACAGATGCTCCGCCTGGCGCTCCGCTTCGCGTTGCTGGGCGCGCAACCGCTCGAATTTGTGGACGATATGGGCGAAGTGCTGCTGGAGGGGGACAGGGGGAAGAATGACGCTTATTCTCTTCAGCTTGGTAGCAGTTAGTTTCGGTTGCGCGGTTCCGGTAACATAGGGCTCCAAGTCAGTCGCATTCAGAACTTGGCAGAGGAAGTCGATGTTGACCCTTTCTGTCATTCTTAGCACATGAGCATGATTATTGACCCAGTACTTTCCAGAAACCTTGAATGCTATCGGGGTCACTCGTGCCCGTAGGTTGGCACCATCTTCAGCGACCAAAAGCGTTTCTTCATCGAAGATGTAGTCGTCAATGTAGTCAATAATGCCAGATGCGCCGTAGTACGGATATTCACCTCTGCGGAATTTTCTTATTGACGCCTCGATTGGGATACGGCGCTGGTCAAGGCTTTCAGTTATCTCTTGAATCTCAGCAGTGGGCCACCCCATCGGATTCGACACCGGATCCCCAAACATCTCCAAAAACACTGATTGCAGGTAGGTGTCGCTGAGGTCGCGGGCGTAGCGGCGGAGGCGGCGCAGGCGATCAGCTTTGGCCAGGATGGCGGCGATGCGCTTTTGTTCGGGGAGTGGGGGAAGGGGCAGTTGAAGAGAGAGCAAATCGTCCTTCCGTACTGCTGCCTGATTCACCCACTGAGTGCAGATGCTCTCAAAAAACCTTTGCTGCTGCCGATATGTGAGCCAGCAAGCCAAATATCGAGGTTCGAGCTTTGTGTCATCCACGCGCAGGCGGACAAAATGGTTGCTGAATACGACAGGTTCAGTGTATCCAACAAACATGGCAGTCTTGCCAACCAGATTAGGGCTGTTCGTGCTATTGAACAGCACATCCCCCCGGCGCAGTCGGTACTTATCGAGCTGCTTTTCGGATGCAGGAACACGGATAAATGATGTCCAATCCAGGGTGCCGTCAGTAGTGACATTATTCATCCGAAGCTGAATGACACCCTCCACATCTCTCGCGCCTGAAGCAAATCCTGATTGTGCACTCTTCATAACTCGACGAAGCGGTATGAGCTGCCACTCGGAGGACTTGATCATCTAAGCAGATCCTCCAGTTCCCGCACTTCCTCAGCCATTACCTGCTCCAGTTCCAACAACCGCTCCATCGTCACCTGCGGCTTCTCGTAGTAGGCTTCGTCCGGCTCGATCTGGCGGTAGCGGCTGGCGGAGAGGTCGTAGTTGTTGGCTTTGACTTGCTTCTTGGTCACCCAGAACTGGCGGGTCAGTTGGTCTATCTGCGCCTGGAGAGGGGCGATCTGGGCTTCGAGGTCGGCCAGTTCGTCCTGCGCAGACCCTAAAGGTTTTTCGAAACCTTTAGGGTCTGGTGCTGGCGCAATGACGCTCTCGAAGGTCAGGCGGTTGATCTCGCCCCGGAGTCTCAGCCGTTCGGCTTTCAGCGGCTCGACCTCGGCCCGTAGCTTCTCCAGTTTGGACTGGCGCGCGGCCTGGAAATCGGCGTCGTGACGGTGCTGCCAACATTCCAGGATGTCGGGGATGTCGTTCTCGGGCACGGGCTGGCGCTTGTCGTCCAGCGAGAAGCCGTCGTGGGCCATGTCGTAGAACCAGATGCGGTCGGTAGTGGCGCCACGGGTGAAGAGGAGCACGGCGGTGGAGACGCCAGCGTAGGGCTTGAACACGCCGCCGGGCATGGAGACGACACCGTCGAGCCGGTTCTCCTCGACGACCTTCTTGCGCAGGGCGACGTGGGCGCGGCTGGAGCCAAACAGGACGCCGTCGGGGACGATGACGGCGCAGCGGCCGCCCATGTCCAGGGCGCGGAGGATGAGATGGACGAAGAGGAGCTCGGATTTGGTGGTATTGTCGGGCAGGGTGTCGCTGACGTCGTCCTTGTCCACGGCGCCCTTGAAGGGCGGGTTCATCAGGATGACATCGTAGTCGCGCTCTTCGGTGAAGCTCTTGGACAGGGTGTCCATGTAGTCGAAACGCGGCCTCTCGATGCCGTGCAGCATGAGGTTCATGGAGCCGATGCGGTGCATGGTCATGCCAGAGTCGTTGTCGTAGCCCTGGAAAGCCTCTTCCTGCAGGAATCTCCACTGTTCGGGCTTCAGCCGGTCGCCGATCAGGTTGTGGGGCCAGCCCTGCTGGTCGTACTCCAGGATTTCGGGGGAGGTGTGCGTTTCCAGGATGTGCTGATAGGCGTTGACCAGGAAGCCGCAAGTGCCAGCCGCCAGGTCGGCGATGCGGTCGCTGGGCTTGGGATTGATCATCTTGACCATCATGCGGATGACGTGGCGCGGGGTGCGGAACTGGCCGCCGCGTCCGGCGATGTTCAGGTAGCTGAGCATGTACTCGTAGAGATCGCCCTGGACGTCCTGGTTCTGGGACGAGATCTGCATCTGGTCTATGAGGTTGCAGGTCTCGATGAGCAGGCTGGGCTTGTTGATCTTGCACTCGGCGTTCTGCATGTAGCGCTCGAAAGAGCTGCCCTCGGCGCCCATATCCCTCAGCTTGGGGAAGATCACTTCTTTCAGGTGCTTGAGGGCGTCGGCGGCCTTCATTCTGGTCCAGTAGTCCCACCGCAGGTCGGCCACCAAGTCAGGGTCAGGAAGGTACAGCTTGCCCTCCCGCTGAGCACGCCGTTTCTTCTGCTTCTCCAGGTCGTCGAGCCGCTTGAGGAAGAGCAGGAATGAGATCTGTTCGATGGCGTCGAACGGGTTGGAGAGCCCACCCGACCAGAGTCTGTCCCACAGTTG
>CAYNWI010000079.1:3438-6977 GCA_964400825.1 uncultured Anaerolineae bacterium
TTGAAGGAATGAGCGGCGATGAAGGTCTGGAACTGGCGGCGGACGATGTCGGCGTAGTCGGGGATGTCCTCCAGCTCCAGGAGTCGGCGCAGGAACTCGATCAGGCACCCGACGCGGACGGCGTAGGCACGGTGGATGTTGCCGGGTGTGAGCTGAATGTCCGGGGCGCCAAGTTCCTGCCGGAGAACCTGCTCCAATTCGAGCAGTTCCAGGTCGCTGACCGGCTGGCCGAGGGCCAGGGCAAGGAGAGTCGGGTTGTCCTGGAGCAGGGCCGTGACTTTGCGCTGAACGCGCTCGCGGTATTCCTGGGCGTAGACTGGCTCGCCTCTCTCGTCCAGGATGATGTAGCTGCGGAACTCGATAACGTCGCCCAGGTCGAGCTTGACCAGGGTCTCCTCTTTGCGGCGGTTCTTCATCTGGCTGGCCAGGGAGTGGATGATCTGGTTGAGTTGCTCCACGGTAGCATCCTGGAGATCCTGGGGTGATTGGCACAAGATGGCCGCCTGTGCACTGTCGGGATCCTCGTAAACGAAATCGGGCAGGCGGCTGGCATCTTCGGCGATGGATCTGACCGTGGCGGTGGTGTCCTTGCCGGTTTCCCTTTCCAGCTTGAGCCGTTCGACCTTGGTGGTGAAAGCGACGGCTTGCACATCGCCCATCGGTGCGAAGCGCAGGAGCGGCCCGACGTTCTGTCGCAGGAAGTCCAGCTTGCTCCGGGTCAGATAGAGCCAGTAGGTATCCTCCCAGGCACGTTGGACCTCCGGATAGACTTTCTTGACCGAATAGGCGTCGAGGGGTATCTCGGCGATCTGGGCGCGCAGGTCGGCGATCACCTGCCGGGCTTCGGGGGATTGCTGGTCACCGTGGTAACACTCCAACAGGTCCAGCCGGGTGTTGAAAAGCTTGATGAGGACGGGGGTGGTGGGCGAATCTTCAGTGGGTTCGCGCTTCTCGAAGTCGTTCTCCCAGAAGTCTATGATCTTGAACCTGTCCTTTCTGCCGTTGGGCAGCCATTCGGGATGCGAGCAGGCGTCGTCGTTCCGCGTGCCGCGGCCGAGCATCTGCTCCAGCTTGATGGGCGAGTGCACGGGGCGCATGAAGACCAGGTTCACAGCTTCGGGCACATTGACACCGGTCTCCAGCATGTCCACGGAGATGGCCATGCGCGGCAGCGACTCCCGTTTGAAGGTCTTGATGGCGGTGCCCTTATGCTCCGACTTGTAGGTGATCACCCGCGCCAGGTCGGGATACTGGGGAAACATCTCGTTGAACACTTCGAGCAGGCGCAGGGCGTGGGCCTGGGTCATGGCGAAGAGGATGGTCTTGCCCGGCAACTGGCCCGATTGGTCCTTGAGACAGACGTCCCAGATCTCCTCCCATTGCCTACGGAGGGTATCCTTGTTGGAAACCCTGCGCTCCAGGTCGGTTCCGGAGAAATCAATGGCGTCTGGGTCATATCCCTGGTCAATCAGGGCTTGCTTCTCTTCCTCGGAGAGGTCCACTCCCCGGATGCCCTTGCGTTGGAACTTGGTCTGCGCGGCGTACAGTTCGTAGTCCACCAGATAGCCTTCGTCCGTGGCTTCCTGGCGCGAGTAGAAGAAGGTGGGTACCTCGTCAGTGCAGTCGAACTCCAGAAAGGTGTTGCGGTCTATGTACTGGGCAGGGGTAGCGGTCAGACCGATCATGAGCCCGTCGAAGTATTGGAGCACCTCGTTCCACTTGTTGAAGATGGAGCGGTGAACCTCGTCAAAGACGATCAGGTCGAAGAAGGCGGGCGTGAAATCCTGATAGCAGTTGCTCAAGGTTTGCAGGGTGACGACAAACAGGCGATTGGCTTTGATTCTGTGGGTGTTATGGGAGAACATGCGAGCGCAGGGCTCGTCTGGCAGGAAGTCCTCAAAGCCTTCGGAGAGCGCCTGGCGCACCAGGGCGTCGCGGTCGGCCACGAACAGGATGTTGCGGGCCTGGTTGGTGCGCATGAAGATGTCGGCCAGGGACATGGCGACGCGGGTTTTGCCGGTGCCTGTGGCCATGACGAGCAGAGCCTTGCGCTTCTTTTTGTTCTCGAAAGCGTCACAAAGGCGTTGCATGGCCTCCAGTTGGTAGGGTCGGTCGGTGATCTTGAGGTTGATGGGTGCGCCAGTGAGAGGCGTTTGGTTCTGGCGAATGTAGAAGAGATTGTCCAGGTCGGCGGGGGAGAAAAAGCCGGCCACCTGGCGGGGGTTGGCGTGACCCACGTCCCAGAACTCGGTGCGGTAGCCGTTGGTCATGAAGGCAAAGGGGGCGAAGTCCTGGCGCCTGGCGATCCCCTGGACGTAGAACTCGGTCTGGGCCTGGGCGAGGCGTGGGTCAATGCTGGTGCGCTTGGCCTCGACGACGGCGATGATGTCGCCATCGGGGCGGTAGAGTACGTAGTCGCTGATCCCCTTCGGCAATTCGGTCTCGTAGACTACCCCAGTCTCCCGCAAGCGTCTCAGCCTGGCTTCGAGCGCACGCCACGCTTGAGGTTCAAAATCATCCACGGGGATCTCGATGCCCACCTGGTCGGGGTTATTGACGTCCCAGCCTGCTTTTTTCAGGGCGGGGTCAATTAGCCCTTTTCTGGTCTTTGCTTCGCTCAGACTGGACAACCTCTATGCTCCTGTCGCACTCATCTCAGAGACCCTTGCTATCATATCCCCAAGCCTGTCCTCTGGACCATCACGAGTATAGTATATCATGTTTCCCCTCGTTTGGCAACACAAAAAGCCACCTGCGCGGCTAACGCAGGTGGCTTGTGTCTTCGACGGATAGTTTGGCGCTTGCAGCTACTTCATTTCCTTCTTGTATTCAAGATAGGAATACACGACCGTATAAGCAGCGACTAGAAGCGCTGGAATGAGGACGAAGAAGACCGCATAGCTCTGGAAGAATATCCCCACCATGGCGATTACCCCAGCGATCTTGAATAGCTTTCCACCCATTCTGTGGGTTTTGTCCCACACCCGGTCGCTACTCAACGTCCAGGGGGTCCTGATTCCGATGAACCAGTTCCGTCTCGTATTCTCGATTAGGATACCGGCGCCGACAAACAGAAGCCCGGCCGCGATTGGAATATATGCATTAGGGCTTATCTTGATTCCAATGCTCCACAGAATGGTTTGAAAGTAGATGAAAATCATGAACAGCATGAACAGAATCACGAATCCATCGTAGTACCGCCTGAACTTCTCAATGTTCTCCCGCAGTGGATCTATTCTGGGAATGGCCATGAAAAGCAAGGCCAGTCCAACGAGGGTAACAGGTATCAAGAACAACCCCCAGATTCTCGGAAGGTAGTCATCCACCTGTCCCCTGACGTTCCAATGTGAGGCCATCTGTTCCGGCATCTGGGGGTAATAATAGACGCCAATGGCAAAGGAGAGCAATGCTATCCCAAGGATGAGGATCTCACTTTTTCTTACGTTCATGCCTGTAACCTCCCTGATTTGTTTGGCCTCGTTTCCACCAGATCACAGCGCAGCCAAAATCAGCGGCAAGAACGAGCGGCTCACCGGCTG
>CAYNWI010000079.1:7077-9251 GCA_964400825.1 uncultured Anaerolineae bacterium
ATCTCGTCGAGGGCGGCCTGATCCGCACTGAAACGCTGCACCCCCTGGTTGAGCTGGGCGTCGTCGCCGGAGCCGGCGTAGACCCGATCCTGGTTATCGAAAGGCTGGCCGCCCAGCCTGTCCAGGCCATCGTTGGTAGAGAAGACGTTGTACCAGAGAAGGGCCTGAATGGTGGTCTCCCTGGTGCCGGGGTCTTCGGTGTCATAGGGGGCATTGGTGACGTTCAAAAGCTGCGCAACCAGGCTGGCGTTGGCCGGGTCTCCGATCTCTGGTTTGATGGTCGTCTCGTAGTAGGTGTCCCAATCTTCCAACAGCCAGCCGGGAATGTCAACCGGGCTGCCAGGCAGCAGGCCAGGGAAAAAGTAGTCGAACACTACCCGGAAGTCGCCAAAGTAGTTGATCTGGCGGCCGAAATCGCCGTACGGCCCACACAGCGCCAGCCCGCCGTCAAAGACATCGGGATACTGCTCCACGGCCAGCGCGGTGATCAGCCCCCCTTCCGAAACGCCGACCAGGTAGACCGTGTCGGGCGCACCTTTCTGGGTGGTGAAGATGTCCACCAGATCCACCAGGTCAGCGATTCCTTCGACCACCGCCAACCCGTTGGTGCTGTAGCTGGTGGTGGCGAAGGCATAGCCCATCGAGTTGACCAACTGGTCGAGCGTGACGCTGGTGCCCGGCAGGGTCATTTGATCTTCGGGGATGCCCACTGGCTCGGTGGGCGAAACGTAGCCGTGAGCAAACACCACCAGATCGCCGTTCCAAGGGGGGAAAACCGGCATGCAAATGCGATACACTGCGCCGCTCTCTTGCAGCCCGTCTGGATCGCAGGCCAGGCGAGCGGATGCATCGTTGGTAGCCGCTACCGGGCGCACAGAGGCGATGGCCAGTAGAACGAGAGTTATCAGGATGAATCGCCTGAAGCGTAACATCAACTCACTTTTTCTCCTTTTTCTGCGCCGCTTCATCCAAGCCCAAACACGTGAAGCCACGGCGAATTCCTCCACAGGCAGGTGCACAGAGCCTGGGCATCTTACCATAGCGGCACGACCGGTTAGGCTGCTTTGGAAGCCCACATCAATCACGTATTAGAACGAAATCGGACGGCCTCCGGAGAGAAGCCGCCCGCATGGGATCCGGCTCAGTCTTCAGTCTGGTACTTGAAGGAGACTTTCACCTTGGCGCGGTAGGCGCGAACCTCGCCGTCCTCAAGCTGCATATCCAGCTCGACGACCTCGGCGATGCGAAGATCGCGCAAGCTCTTCGCCGCCGTCTCCACGGCCGCCACAGCAGCCTTCTCCCACGACTCGGTGCTGGTCCCAACCAGCTCGATCACCTTGTACACACTCTCTGCCATGTCACTCTCCTTCTGCTGAGTTGCAGAATATTGTACCACAAACAGATGTCTTGCCAGAAAATCAGTGCTCGACAGTCACTTCCACCTCACAGGGCTCCGGATAGTTACCTGATTTGTCCACCACCACCAGGCGGAAGGCATAAGCACCGGCGGGAAGAGACGAGGTGTCCCAAACACCCAGGACGCCATCAATCACCGTGTGTTCAAATCTCTGCACGAACGCCCAGTCGGGTGTCCCCTTGCGGCGAAACTCGAACTTGTAGTAGTCAAAAAAGTCAATTTGCGCTGTGCCCCTGATTTCGACAATCCCCGTCAGAATGGCGTTCACCGTAGGATAAGTGAGCCTGGCTTGAGGATTGGGGCAGTTGGGCAGAACAACGGAGCCGGGCGTCAGAGTGGAAGTAACTACAGGTGTCTGCGTGACACTGGAAGTAGGCGTGAGGGTGTTCGTTAGCGTTTGCGTGACGGTTGGCGGGACTGGCGTATCAGTGGGCATTGGTGGCAGGGTATAAGTCGGATAAGGGGTGTAGGTGGGATAGGGTGTGTACGTAGGCAGGGGTGGCTGGGTCACAAGCACTGTGACCTCAACGGGCACCGTGACCCTGACGATTTCCGGCGTCGGCCGGAGCTGACAAGCAGTCAGCAGTACCATGAGAACCAGGAGCGATGTGGCTTTTTTCATTTGTTATTGCTGCCTCCTACGTGTGTGTTCCTCCATGCTAACGTGCGCTGGAGGGATACTTATGTGGCCTGGGCAAGTGTCTCAGCCACCCACATCTCTACGCCTTTTCCAGTCTTCTCAGCGGCAAGAACAATT
>CAYNWI010000080.1:0-9196 GCA_964400825.1 uncultured Anaerolineae bacterium
CCGAGGTGATCAAATATCGCGCCCCGAACTGGGAGAAGGTCTGGACCGTGTCAAGTGTGCTGGACTACCCCTCGGCCCTGTGTGCCGTGGCCGACGGGCTGCTGTACCTCCTGGACAGCAACGATCGCCGCGTGTTGGCCCTGGACGCTGAGACGGGCGAGACGCGCGCGTTGTACACCTTCATTGATCGCGATGTGACCCTGCGCGGCTGCTGGCCTCTGGAAGATGGTTTACTGCTGATTGGGCCGGATGTGGTGTATCACCTTCACTCCCTCCCCCTCGCAGGGGAAGGGTTGGGGTGGGGGTGGGAGTTGGCAGACCAAAACGAGTCGAAGCTCGCTTCCCCGCCGGTATCCGAACTCGCCTGGGATCGCCTGCGCGGGCTGACGATGCCCATCGCTGGCATGGAGCTGCCACACCGCTTGAACACGCTGCCCGGCGCGCCGCGCCACTACCGTTACGGAGTGCATCAAGGAACAGACTTCTACGCCTACCCCGACGGCACCGCGGTCACCACCAGCACCGAGGTGTTGGCTGCACGCGACGGCGTGGTCATCCGCGCCGATGGGGACTACGAGAGTCCCACCCAGGCGCAGATGGACGAGTGGCTGGACACCTGTCGCCAGGGGGGATACACCCCGCAGGACGTGCTGGATGGCCTCCGAGGGCGGCAGGTGTGGCTGGATCACGGCGACGGACTCATCACCCGCTACGCCCACCTGAGCAGCATCGCCGCCGGACTGAAGGTCGGCCAGCGGGTAGCCCAGGGCCAGGTCATCGGCACGGTGGGCAACTCCGGCACGCCCGAGTCGCTGTACAACCCCGAGGGCGGCCTCCACCTGCATTTCGAGATCTGGCTGGATGATCGCTACGTAGGGCAATACCTGTCCACCGTCGAGATACGGCGGGTGTTGTCAAAGGTGCTGAAATAACCCCCTCTGATGATCTCGACGGATCGCCAGATCCGGCGACTTGGCAGCGCGATCTGGCGCTTCTCCTGAGACCGTCGAAGGGATTCTGCTGGAGCAGCTATGAGGTAGGAAAATGTCGCCTGAAGAATCTACAAACATACCCAAAGAGACTCCATCATCGCCCGCCCGCCGCCTGTGGTGGCTGATCCTCATAGCGGCGGTGCTCATCGCTGGGTTGCTGTTTGTCAACTACCGCCACGCGGCCTATCAAGACTACATGGCTCGCATCCGGCCTGGAGTGACCATCGGCGGCGTGGGCGTGGGCGGCATGACGCCCGACGAAGCGCGGATTCTGGTGCAGCAGGAATGGGAGGATCCACTGTCCCAACCTATCGAGCTCCGTTACCTCGACCGCAGCCAGGAGCTCGACCCGGCCTCGGTAGGCTTCACCGTGCTTGCGGACGAGATGGTGGCCGAAGCCGCCGCCGTCGGCGCGGGCACCGGCTTCAGCGATTTTCTATTCCAAACCCCGCTGCCCTTCGAGGTGGACTTGCCCTTGCAGACCGAGTTCGACCGCGCGCTGCTGGCCGACTTCGTGGATGATCTCGCGGCGAGCGTTGACCGTCCGATGCAGGAGCATCGCTTCAGCGAGGCAGACCTGGCCTTCTACCCCGGCCAGACGGGGGTCAAACTCGACCGAGCCGAGGCTGCGGAGATGATCGCCGCAGCCCTGGCCGACCGAGAGGCACGCACCGTCGCGCTGCCGGTGGCCGTCGTCGGGGTTGCGCCCCTCAACGAGGCCGACCTGCGTTCTGAGCTGGATGATCTCGCGGCGAGTGTTGACCGTCCGATGCAGGAGCATCGCTTCAGCGCGGAAGAGCTGGCCTTCTACCCTGGCCAGGTCGGTCTCCAGCTCAACCTCGATCAGGCTGTGGAGAGAATCGCCGCAGCTCTGGCCAGCGGAGAGACCGGCCCCGTCGAGCTGCCAGTTGCCATCGTCGAGGTTGCCCCCCTCAGCGAGACCGACTTGCGCTCCGAGCTGGAAGATATGGCCGCAGAGGTTGATCGTCCGGCGCAGCAGTATCGCCTCAGCGCGGAAGACCTGACCTTCTATCCCGGCCAGACTGGTCTCCAGCTCAATCTCGATCAGGCTGTGAAGAGGATCACCACAGCTCTGGCCGACGGAGAGACCGGTCCCGTCGAGCTGCCAGTTGCCATCGTCGAGGCTGCCCCCCCCAGCGAGACCGACTTGCGCTCCGAGCTAGAGGGTGTCGCCGCTGTCTCCAACATCCCGCCGAAGCCAGCCCGGGCGATGAGCACCACCCTGGAAGACGATCCCATCTGGCCTGAGTCGTGGACACCGGCCGACGCCGACATGACCGTCTACGATTTCGAGCCGGGGCGGATGGGCCGTGCGCTGGACGTGGAAGCCTCACTGGCGGCCATTACTACCGCCCTGGCCTCCGATACAGCCAAGCCTGTCTCCCTGGTCATCACCGACGTGGCCCCGGCGCCGCTCACCCTGTCCGATCTCAAGCCGCTGCTGCTCGACATCAGCAGCGATTTCAGCGGCACGACCGGCCTGTACGTCCAGGACCTATCCAGCGGCGAGGAGCTCACCCACAACATCCAAATCGTTTACTCTGGCATGAGCCTGCTCAAGGCTGGCATCCTGGTCACCGCCTACCGCACCTGGGACGGAAACCTGCCCGATGACATTCAGCTCAGTGTCTCCTACATGATCTCCGAGAGCCTCAACGCCGCCGCCAACCTGGTGCTGATGGGCATCGGCGGAGGGGACGCGACGGAGGGGGTGAGGCGAGTCAACGAGACCTTCCGTGACCTGGGTCTGACCCGCACCTTCATGCGCCAGCCCTACTACGTCGAGGGCGGGACGCATTGGCCCTACATCCCCCAGCCCGAACTGCCTGAGGTGGATGTGCCCCCAGAGCAGGCGGCTGTAAACACCCGTCCCGATTCCATGATGCAGACCTGGCTGGCTGATCTGGCCGTGCTGTGGGAGGCGATTTACCGGGGATGCCAGGGTGAGGGCAAGCTGCTGGCGGCTTATGACAACTTGACGGCCGAGGATTGCTGCGAGATGCTGGATTGGCTGAAGACCAATCCCCTGCGCAGCGTCATCGGAGCCAGCGTCCCGCCAGAGGTACCCATCGCCCACAAACACGGCTGGGTGGGAGACACCCGCTCCGACATCGGCATCGTCTTCACCCCGCAGGGCGATTACCTGTTCGGGTTGCTCCTGTGGGAGGACACGGACTGGATCAACTGGGATCGCTGCTTCCCCATCTTCCGCCGCCTATCGGCCACGGTCTACAACTACTTCACCATCCCCGAAGTGGTGGCCAATGAGTAGCTGGAGGCTGGAAACTGGAAACTGGAAACTGATCAGCACCCTGGCGACGGGAGGGATCATCCTCTTGCTGACTCTGACCAGTACACACTGCACGCCAACCAACCCTCCCAATCCCGTTGCCACCCTGTCTCCCACGCTCTCCGTCACCCCGTCTCCCACTCCCACCCTCTCTCCTACTTTCACTCCTACCTCCATCCCCATTTCAACCTCAACTTCAACTCCAACTCCTTCTCCCTCTCCCACCCCTTCCCCCACTTCCACTCCATCTCCAATATCCAATATCCAATATCACCCTTCCCCGTCTCCCACTCCCGCCCCCCTGACGCCGCGCATCCTGGTCATTGAGCACGCCGAAGAGCGGGCCGCCGGAATCGCCGACTACCTGACCCGCCTGGGGCTGCCTTTCGACCGCCTTGAGATATATGACGGGGATTCCCTGCCGCTGCCTGATTGGGGACAGATCATCGTCCTCTCAGGCGGTCCGATGTCGCCCCACGACCTGGGCACCTACCCCTTCCTGCTCACTGAGGCCGAGTTCCTGCGCCAGGCCCTGCAGCTCAACGTGCCCATCCTGGGCCTTTGCCTGGGCCACCAATTGCTGGCCAATCTCCTGGGCGGCGAGGTGACAGTCGGCGAGCAGGAAGTAGGCTGGCTCCCTGTGCAGCTCAACGAGGACGGGGCACAGGACCCTCTATTTGACGGTGTGCCGCAGGAGTTCGTCCCCTTCCACTATCACGTTGAGCAGGTGGTGGCCCTCCCGCCGGAGGCAACGGCACTGGCCTCGTCCCCTCTCTGCCCGGTGCAGGCCTTCCGCTACGGCCAGGCTCCCGTGTGGGGATTGCAGTTTCATCCAGAGATCAATCCGCAGCAGGGGGAGACCATCCTGCGCTCCAGCGCCCGTCTAACCCTGCCTGTGGACGAGATCGCCCCCATGATCGAACGCGGCTACGAGGTCTACGGCGAGGCCAGCGAACGCATTCTCTACAACTTCTTCCGCGCCGCGTTCGATCATTACGAAGCCGGCGCCGCTTTCCCGCCTCCTCCCCTGCGCCCTCTGGCCCTCCGCGAGAGCTGGCGTTTTCAGACCTGGGGCACGGTCACCGACCTGGCCGTGGCCGATCTGAACGGGGACGACCGCGCCGAGGTGCTGATGGCCTCGCTGGACCAACACGCCTACGCTGCCAACGCCGCCGGCCAGCCCCTCTGGAAATATTCCACCCAGGCCAGCGTCTACGCCCTGGACGTGACTGACCTGGATGGCCAACCCGCCGTCCTCGTCGGCTCCGACGACAACTGCCTGTACGCCCTGGACGGCACAGGCCGCCAGCGTTGGCAATACTGCGCCGACAGCCGCATCACCGCGCTCGCCTCTTCCTCCACCCAAATCCTGGCTGCCTCCTGGGATGGTTATGTCCACCTGGTGAACCCCGACGGCACTTTGCACCAGCGCTACGCGGTGGGCGAGGCAGGCGTGGAATACCCCTCAGCCCTGGACAGCGGCTCCGATGGCACAGTAGCCATCGCCACCAACAAAGGCGCGCTGTATCTCCTGTCCCCGACCGGTGACCTGCACCTTCTGCCCTCCCTGGGGGGATACGTGCGCCGGGTGCGCCTGGCCGACCTGGACGGCGACGGGCAACTGGAGCTCGTAGCCGGTTCGAGCGCTGGAGACCTCGTAAATCAGCAAATCAGCAAATCAGCGAATTGGCAGACTCGCAGACTCGCAGACTGGCAGACTTGCTCCGTGACCGACCTGGCCTTGGCCGACCTGAACAGTGATGAGTTGCAAGAGGTGCTCGTGGCCTGCGGAGGCCCGGAGCCGGGCGTCCATGCCCTCTCTGCCGACGGTACCCAACGCTGGCGCTACGAGGCCCCTGCCGGGGTGTGGGCCGTAGCGGCGGCAGATTTGGACAACGACACCTGGCCAGAGGTGATCATCGGCGGCGACGACGGTACGGTGCGGGTGCTCGACCGCTGGGGCCGCCTTCGGGGCAGCATTGCCCTGGGCGGACTGGTGCACGGCCTGCTCGTGCACGACCTGGACGGCGACGGGCAGGCGGAGATCCTGGCCCGCACCGGCTGGCAGGTGTACGCCCTGACGATAGCTCCGGCCTGGGAGCTCTCCCTGCCATCTCCCAATCCCCAATCCCCAATATCCAATCCCTCACTCCCCCCCGTCGCTGACGACGAGATCGAGCTGGTGGCCACGGGCGACATCATGCTGGCCCGCACGGTGGAGGAGCGCATGAACCAGTACGGCTCTCTTTACCCGTTCCAGGCTGTCTACCGCCTGCTGCAAGCCGCCGACATCGCCGTGGGCAACCTGGAGACCCCCTTCACAGTGGGCGGCCAGCCGGCCGATAAACAGTTCATCTTCCGCGCCCATCCGGAGCACGCCCCGGCCTTGCGCACGGTGGGCTTCGACGTCCTCTCCCTGGCCAACAACCACGTCCTCGATTTCCCTCCGGACAGCCTGGACGACACCGTGGCTGCTCTGGAGGAAATGGGCATCGCTACGGTTGGCGCGGGACGCGGGGAGGCCGCCGCGCATCGTCCGACGGTGTTGGAGGTCAAGGGGATCAAAGTCGCGTTCCTGGCCTTCGCCGCCCCTCGCTGGCGAGGCTCCCCCGAAGTGCCCACTGCCACCGACGTGGCCTGGGCCGAGCCGGAACCGGTACGCAAGGCCGTGGCCCAGGCCCGAGAGGAAGCTGATCTGGTGATCGTTCTCCTGCACATGGGCACCGAGTACGAGGCCCAGGCCAATCAGGAGCAGCGAGCCGTGGCCCACGCCGCCGTGGAAGCAGGCGCCACCCTGGTCATCGGCCACCACCCCCACATGCTGCAGGATGTGGAGATTTATCGCGGAGTGCCCATCGTCTACAGCCTGGGGAACTTCGTGTTCGACATGGACGTCATTGAGCGGACGCGAGACACCGCCATCCTGCGGGCGGTGCTGGCCCAGGACAGGGTGCGCAGCGTGGACCTCTACCTGGCCCGCATCGTGGACGATGCCCAGCCCCGACTGCGCGTCGCTGAAGATGGCTCTCCCTTGGTGCAGCATGTTTATCCTTGAGATTGGAGGTTGAAAGTTGGAGATTAGAGATTGGAGGTTGAAAGTTGGAGATTAGAGATTGGATATTGGAGATTGGAAGTTGGAAGTTGGTCGGTATCCTGGCGGTCGGGGGGATAATCCTAGCACTGGCCTTGACCACCACTAACTGTACCCCGCCCCCCTCTCCCACTGCCACCCCCTCCCCTTCCGCCATTCCATCTCCAACTCCCTCTGTCACACCCTTTCCCACTCCTTCTGTCACGCCGTCTCCCACCCTTACTCCGTCTCCCACTTCCACTTCCACTTCCACTCCCACACTCTCCCCTTCCCCCACACCCACACCCTCTCCTTCCCCCACACCCACACCCTCTCCTTCCCCCACCTCTACTCCCACTCCATCTCCAATACCCAATATCCAATATCCCCCTGTAGTGGCCTTTGTCTCCCCCCTCACCGGCGACGACGACGTCTACCTGCTGGATCCCCTCACTGGACAGACAGCCAACCTCACCGCCCATCCCGCCGAGGACCGCGATCCGGCCTGGTCGCCCGACGGCACGCGGCTGGCCTTCGCCTCTCACCGGGACGGCAACTGGGAGCTGTACCTGTGGTCGGCTGCCGATGGCTCCGTGACCCGCCTGACCACCAATCCCGCCTACGACGGCGCGCCAGCCTGGTCGCCCGACGGCACTCACCTAGCCTTCGAAAGCTACCGCGACGGCAACCTGGAGATCTATCTGCTGGATCTGGCTGCTGAGACCGCCCCCGTCCGCCTGACAAAAAACCAGGCCGGGGACTACGCCCCGGCCTGGTCGCCTGATGGTCGTTATGTCGCCTTCACTTCCTGGCGCAATGGGGACAAAGAGATCTACCTGGCCGATCTGGAAGACGGCACGGTGCGCAATCTGACCAACCACCCCGCTGCCGACGACGAGGCCCCGGCCTGGTCGCCCGACGGCACGGCCATCGCCTTCACCTCCTGGCGCGATGGCAACGCCGAAATCTACGTCATGGAGTCCCTTGAGACCCTTGGGGTTTCTAAAACCCCAAGGGTCTGGGCCCTTACCCACAACGATGTGTACGACGGCGCGCCAGCCTGGTCGCCCGATGGCCAATCCGTCATCTACACCGGCTACCAGGAGGGAGAGCCCTTCGAAGTGTATGATCCCTACCGCCCCGGCACCTTCGGCCTCTTCGCCATCTCCCTGGACGGCGGCGATCCCCGCCGAGGAACAGACCTCCTCAAGCGGTCATTCCCCGCCGATGCCACCAACCCGACCGTGGCCCACTCGCTGCCCTGGGCTGAACTCACCCGGCACCTGCCTTCCCCTCTACCCACGCCTACCCCAACGCCCACCCTGCCTCCCGACGAGCTTTATCCCCTGGTCGCCCTGGAGGACGTGACTGTCGCCGACCCGCGCCTGAGCGCCGCCGTCATGGAGAGCTACCGGGCCTGGCGGGAGGAGGTGCGCGAGAAAACCGGCTGGGACTACCTGGGGCAGCTTTCCGACGTCCTCCGCGACCCCGGCTACGTCAGCCGCAAGCCTTATGGTTACCTCACCTGGCACAAGGCGGGCCGCGCGGTGGACCTGCGCTTTGAGTTGCCCGATCCCGATGATGGAGGCCGCGACCAACTGCTGATCGCCCGCGAGGACATCGGCCAGCGGACCTACTGGCGGCTGTTCATCCGCTGCCGGGTCCAGGACGGCACCCAGGGCCGCCCTCTCACCGACCGCCCCTGGGTGTTCTGGTTCGTGCTGGACGAGGAGAAGGAGCCCGAGGCCTACGCCGCCGGCGGTCGCCCCACCACCATCCCAGCGGGCTACTACGAGGACTTCACCGCCATCGCCCAGCGGCACGGCTGGCATCGCATCCCCGCCTTCGAGGAAGAGGACTACGACTGGCGGTGGGACAGCCTGGGGCGGGAGTTCTGGCACTACCAAAAACCCGACGGTCTCACCTGGTACCAGGCCATGCAGCAGATTTACCCAGAGGAGACCCTGCAACAGCTCTTCAACTGGCCCCTCTGCCTGGAGCGGGGGCAGACGGAGGCGGTGCTGCGAGGCAAGGGCGTACCCACTCCCACCCCAACGCCTACAGGCACACCGACGCCGACCGTCCCGTCAGAAGCCAACGTCGCTGGCATCTCAGGACGTTTTCAGGCGCTGCCGCTGGATTGCGAATCGCGTTCGGCGGTGGACTGGGCCGCCTACTTTGGGGTAGAGATTGACGAGCTGGAGTTTTCCTATGGCCTGCCGCGGTCCGACAATCCCGACAAAGGGTTCGTCGGCGACGTGCATGGATCGTGGGGCCAAATCCCGCCTCAGCCCTACGGCGTGCACGCTGAGCCAGTGGCCGCGCTGCTGCGGACCTACGGACTGGACGCCCAGGCGGTACGAAACCTCTCGCTGGACGCCCTGCGACGGGAAATCGCGGCAGGTCGGCCAGTCATCGTTTGGGTCACAGGGCAGGTGGCCTGGGGGACGCCGGTTCCCTACACCGCTTCCGATGGAAGCCGCACCATCGTTGCCCGTTACGAGCACACGGTCATGGTCATCGGCTACGACAAGCGTGAGGTGAAAGTCTTAGACGGGGCGCAAGTGTACACTCGCCAGTGGAGCGACTTCGAGCGCTCGTGGGGCGTGTTGGGAAACATGGCCGTCATCATGCGCTCCTCACCAGAAAACGAGCCCTCACACTATGCCCACCCCTCGAAGCTTCCCCAGATCGAATAGGGCGATGGCCCGGAACCCTGCCTGGCGTGTCAGCGCCAGAGCGTGAGCGATGCCCGCAGCGGCAGGCGGCAGCCTGTCAAGTCAAATGAAAATGTTACCGAAAGGTGATCGTTCAGTCAAAAGA
>CAYNWI010000081.1:0-9101 GCA_964400825.1 uncultured Anaerolineae bacterium
CTGGGAGGGGAAGATGCCATTTCTACCGCGCAGAAGACCCAGGCCCCGTCAGATTTTAGCGAGGGCCAATCGTCTGTTCGATCAGGGCAAATTCGCTGAGGCAGCCCCCATCTTCGACCGATTGGCCGACGGTGCTGCCCAGCGGGGGATGCTGAACCGGGCGGGGGACCTCTACCTGCAATCAGCGCGCTGTCATCTGGAGATGGGGAAAGCCGCCCTGGCTGTGGAGCGAGGGGAGAAGGCTTTGCGTCTCTTTGGCCGGGCGGGCCGGATGGGCAAGATCGAAAGGTTCATGCCCCCAATGGTGGAGGCTTTGCAGGAAAAGGGCTACCAGGCCGAGGCGGAAGCTCTGCAGCAAGAAGTGGAGGCGCGTCTGGCTGAGGTTCCGCCTGGGCGGCGGCCACCGCCTGGAGCACGCCCCGCCGGCTGGCCTCCTGCTGCCAGGCCGATGGCGCGCCGTGGTGAATTGCCTGCCAGGTGCTCGGCCTGCGGCGCGCCCATCAAGCCCGACGATGTAACCTGGCTCGACCCCGACAGTGCCGAGTGCCCGTACTGTGGCTCGGTTCTAAAAACCACCTGAGGTATAGCGGTTAACACTGACCCTCCCGCAGGCGACGACGTTCCTCATTGATTCCCCAGATTACCGTTCAGCCACGCCAACAGATAAGCCAATACTTGCTTCTGCTCCGGCTCGTTGTGGATC
Source organism: uncultured Anaerolineae bacterium (assembly GCA_964400825.1). GTDB lineage: Bacteria > Chloroflexota > Anaerolineae > VGOG01 > VGOG01 > CAYNWI01. The sequence continues at coordinate 704 of CAYNWI010000081.1, forward strand.
TCGTGGTAGAAACCGTCCCAGATTTTCAGGGTGCAGACTTCGCCTGCCTGGGCGGCGAATTCGCGGCTGGCCTGCGGGGATGTAATGCGGTCCGCACCGCCGTGCATCAGCAACAAGGGGAGTGGGAACTCGGCGGCGTGCTCCAGGGCCCACAAGCCGGACTGGAGCATGTCCATTCCCAAACGAGCTGATAGGCGATCGTGGACCAGCGGGTCGTCGTTGTAGGCGCGCACCACTTCTGGGTCACGGCAGAGCGCCGGGCGGTCTACCTCGTTCGCCAAGGCCAAAGTGGGCCGCAGGCTGTACAGGATTTTCGCCAGGGTGAGCTTCCACGCGGGAGGCTCGAAGGCGGTTCGCAACAGAGGCCCCGAAGCGATCACTCCGGCCAATTTAGGACGGCGGCTGAGGACATATTCGATCACCAGGGTTCCGCCCAGGCTGTGGCCGTACAGGAAGCGTGGGTGGTCGGGGTAACGCTCTGCTGCCTCTGCCAAAAAGTGCGCGATGTCATCGAGCAAAACCTCGTAGCTGGGTGCGTGGCCGCGCTGCCCTTCGGATCTGCCGTGCCCGCGCAGGTCAAAGGCCAGCAGTGCGTAGCCGGCCTGGTTCAAAAAGCGAGCCAGGTGCGTGTATCGCCCGCTGTGCTCTCCCAGCCCGTGCACCAGACATATCACCCCTGTGGGTGCGGTCTCCGGTTGCCAACCCTGGGCGTAAAGCCGCAGCCCATCGTCTGTTTGCCATTCGAATTCAAAGTGTTGCATGTTGCTCTCCTGAAGTATGATTCTCGATCTTACCGCTGCCATCTACCCTTGGCCACAAAAAGCAGGAAACCCGCGGCGATGACGAGGCCAACCGCCCCAATGCCAACATAGGCGCCCGGCGAATTCAGGAGCGAGTGCGACCAGAAGGCCACCAGCGTCACCGCCGTCGGCGCGTTGCTGGGCATGCCAGTGGCAATTGTCCAGCGGCTCAGCGCGGTAACACCTGTTGCCGTGACGCAATTGTTCACCGTGTCCACCGTGCCACCCTTGTCCTCCCACGCGCTCCCGGTGTAGCGATACAGCTTCAGGTTGCTCTCGTCGAGCCCGGCAACCTCCGAATCCAGGTAGCAGATGCTCAAGGTCACCTGGTATGGACTGCTCGACGGTGAAATGTCCCAGTAGTACGCAACGCCGCTCGAATCGTGGCCGGCCCAATCCGCTTTGGCCACGGTGACTGTGCCGGGATTGCTGCTCGTAGTCCGTGTAAGCCGGACGCGCGTGGGGCCGAACGAGAAGGGATCACCTTGCGCGTGGCTTACTTTCTGCACCCAGTTGGTGTCGCTGAGTTTCAATTCGACCGCGCCGATGTCGCAGCGAAGGTCGCCGCGTGGCGCGTCGCGTTGATCAACGGTGGGGCAACTCGCCGGATCGGCTTCGTCAATCGCCGCGCTATCGGAGCCGGGTTTCACCGTGTGCGTGGGGCCGCCATAGTCTGCGAGTGCGCCGAGTTTCGGATCGCCGAACGTGCCGACGCAACTCGCGTCGCTGGAGGGCCAACGCAGATTGCCGCCGCCGTCGGTGAGCGTGCCCGTACTGACGCAATTGCCGCCGGCGGTGCTGTTCGCGACGATCGTATTGATCAGCGTGATGGCGCTAAGCGCGTAATTAAAGATCGCGCCGCCATTGTATCCGCTGTTGTTCGCGAAGGTGCTGTTCTTCACCGTCGCCGTGTTCGCGCCAATCTTGTTCGAGATTGCGCCGCCGCCGGCATCGCCGGCGCCCGTCCACGTCTGCCGGTTGTTTTCAAAGGTGCAATTGGTCGCGGTGAGTTTGCCGACATTGTTGTTGCCGATGCCACCACCATTGTACCAGGCGATATTGCCGGTGAAGGTGCTTTGCGTTGCGGTGACAATGCCTAAGTTGGAAATGCCGCCGCCGGTGGAGCCAGCCCAGTTCTCCGAGAACGTGGACTTGTCAACTCGCAAAACCCCATCGTTGTCCACGCCGCCGCCGTAACCGCTGATAGCCGTGTTACTGTAGACTGTCGAGGTGATCAGCGTTACCGCGGTGCTTGTGCCCATGCTGTAAATCGCGCCGCCGGAATCCGCGGTGTTGTGGCTGAAGGTCGTGTCCGTCGCGTTGATGGTCGCGAACGCGCCGGCGTAGATCCCGCCGCCACGCCATTCCGCCTTGCTGTAAGAAATCGTCACATTGTTCAATTTGACGGTTCCCTGATACGTGTAAATCGCGCCGCCGTCGCAACCTTGTACATAACAACGCCCGTTCGTCAACGTGAGGTTCTTTAGCGTCAACGTGACGCTGTTGTGATCGAGGTTGAAGATACGCCGGACGCCGCTGCCGCTGATCGTCACGCGCGCGACCGCGGACGCATCAATCGTCAGCGTTTTGTCAATCATTATCTCGTCGGTCGTCATCGTGATCGTTCGCTCGGTGCTGAAGACCGTCGCGTCAAAATCAATCGCGTCGCCGCTCGTCGCCTTCGCAATCGCATCGCGCAGGCGGCAGTTTACGCCGGGGCAATTCGCCGCGTTTGCCGCGCCATCGGCGGTGGATTGTACCGTGATGGTTGCTGCGCGCGCAACGGGTATGATCCCGGCCAGGCTGGCGCTCCCCAAGAAGGCCGCCAGCAAAATGATGATGGATAATACGGTGGTAATCTGACGTTTCATGTGAGCCTCCTTGTGGTGTAGATGGTATAGGCGGGCCGCCCGTCCGTGCCCGCCCGGGTCGTCTCGCCGTTCAGGATTTAAGGACCAAAATCAAGGAAATTATACTCTGAATCGTTCTCCAATACAAAATCAAAGACCCTAAGGGTTTTGAAAACCCTTAGGGTCTTGCCACAGACCGACCGGCCACCCAGCCGGTGGAAAACGCCGCTTGCAGATTATAGCCGCCGGTGTCGGCGTCTACGTCCAACACCTCACCAGCGAAATAGAGGCCCTCCACCAATCGCGAGGCCATGGTGCGCGGGTCCACTTCTCGCGTGTCCACCCCGCCAGCGGTGATGATGGCCTCCGTGAAAGGGCGGTGCCCGGTCACCTCTAGGCGGAAATCCTTCAGCCACGCCCTCAGCCTCTGGCGTTCTTCAGATGTGATCTGGTGTGCCATTTTGTCCGGGGGGATGTCCATCAGGTCTGTGCAAACCGAGATCAGCTTGCTGGGCAGTAGCCCCTTGAGTATCGTGCGAAACTGCTGCTTGCCGTGGGCATCCAGGTCGCGGAGCAGCCGGGCGTCCAGCTTGCCCTCGTCGAGAGCCGGCTTGAGATCAATCGAAAGGATCACCCTCTGGCCCAGGCGCAGCGCGTCCACCACCTGCCGGCTCAGGGAGAGGATGATGGGGCCGGAGAGGCCGAAGTGGGTGAAGAGCATTTCGCCAAAGGCCTCGGCTTGCTTTTTCCCGTTGACCCACACCCGCACGGTCACGTTGCGCAGGCTAAGACCCTGTAGCCTGGGGGCCACGTCGCCGGCTGTCTCCAATGGAACCAGTGCCGGTCGAATGGGCACGATAGTGTGCCCCACCGATTCGGCCAGCCGATACCCGTCCCCCGTTGACCCGGTGGCGGGGTAAGACGCCCCGCCCGTAGTGACGATCACGGCATCGGCGCGATAGAAACCAGGTTTTTTGGGAAAAACCTGGTTTTTGGACACTTGCACTCCGACTATCCGGTCTCCCTCGACCAGCAACCGCTCCACCGGCGAGCGGGTCCGCAGGGTCACGCTCAGGTCGCCAGTCCACTGCACCAGCGCATCCACCACGTCCTGGGCCTGGCCGCTGGCTGGAAAGACCCGTCCCCCACGCTCGGTCACAGTACGCACTCCCAGTTCCTCGAAAAAAGCCACCAGATCGGAGATGAAGAACTGGTGGAAGGCCTGGCGAAGGAAATGCCCGTTGGGGCCGAAGTGCGAGATGAACTCGGACAACGGAGCGACGTTGGTCAGGTTGCAGCGTCCTTTGCCGGCGATGCGCAGCTTGCGCCCTGGGCGGTCCATCTTTTCCAGAAGCAGCGTCCTGGCCCCCATTTCGGCGGCCTGCCCGGCAGCCATCAAACCGGCTGCACCTGCTCCGATCACGATCACTTGAGATCCTGTCATATACCCCTCGGCGTGACTATGCGTGTAGGGACTGGCGTGATGGTGGGTGTAGGGAGTACGGTGATTGGGACGAAGGTGAAAGTGCGCAAGAAGGCGTCGAAGGCCGCCCGTGCCACGACGTCTGATGGGGTGTTGAAATCTTGATAGGGATAGAAGATCAGCCAGTACTCCCGCCTATCGTGGATGACCACGATCTGGCGGCTACCCCAGCGCCCCGGTAAACCCGTCAATTCCATGGCTGGCTCGCCGCCCACCATCAAACAACACCGGCGTTTGATCCCCTCGCGGACCGACGGTCCGATGATGCTGAGGCGGTATTCCACCGTCTCCGTGACCGTTCTCGCCACAGTCTCTCTCACCGCGACGTTGACGCTATACTTGCCAATGCTCTGGCTGCCACCGGCGTAGAGGTTGCTCCCAAATCCGACTACTGCCAAAGATTGCCCTGTTGGGTCTTCCATGGGACCGATGACCTCCCAGCCAGTAGGATATTCAACGGCAAAGCCCAGGTAAGGGTCACTATAGCGCATCACGGATGCCGGGGGCTCTAGTGGAACAGTGGGGGTCGGACGGGCAAAAGAGGAAACAAGAAGCCACTTCCTGGTGATAAGCAATCCCACCCAGATGGCTGCTCCGATAAGCACGGCAAACAAGAGGTAGTGTTTTCGGGTTATCTCCATATTGCTGGATCAATCAGCGCCGAAGATGATATGGGACATCTATGATTGCCCGTTGATAGCCCAGTCGCCGGCGGCGGTAGAGCAGCGCCGCTTTAATCAGCCAAGCCGTCTGGTTGTGAAGCAAGCCATGCCACCACTTGGCCGGGACAAATTCGGGCAAAACCACCGTAGCCAGTTGACCGTCGTTGTGCTGCTGGTCGGTCTGGTCAAGAAAGTCCAGCAACGGCCCAATGATAGACCGATAGGGCGAGGGCAAGATCACCAGTCGCACGTCGGGCAACCACTGCTCCCACCTCTCGCGGATGTGCTGCCCGGCGCCTGGCTCCAGCTCTACGTACACTGCGGTCACGTCATCCGAGATGGACTGGGCGTAGGCGATGGCGTCCATGATCCCTCGGTGGATGCCGGAGATGGGGACGACCAACCGTGGGCGCGGCGACGGCTTGAAGGCGGGGGGCAGTCCGCGCAGCGACAGTTGTTGGGCGACCTCTCTGTAGTGGGCGCGAATCCGGAGAAAGACGACGACCAATGTCGGGATCAGCAGGATGGTAATCCAGGCCCCCTCGGCAAACTTGCTGACGCCGACGACGATGAGCGTCATCCCCGTCGCCAGGGCTCCAAGGCCGTTAAAGATTGCCTTTAGCCGCCATCCTCCCCCTCGCCCGCGCTGCCAGTGGACAACCATACCGCACTGCGAGAGGGTGAAGGCCAGAAACACACCCACGGCGAACAAGGGAATCAGCGCGTGAGTATCGCCGTTAAAGAGGACGATCAGCGCGCCGGTGGCTATCGTCAGAAGCGAGATGCCGTTGGCAAACACCAGCCGGTCCCCCAGGTTGGTCAGTTGGCGTGGCAGGAAGCCATCGGTGCCCAGGATCGCCGTCAGGCGGGGCAAACCGGCGAAACTGGTGTTGGCGGCCACAGCCAGAATCAGCATGGTGGTGATTTGGATAACCAGGTAAGCGGGCCCGTTGCCCAGGGCCCGCCGTGCCAGCGCCGAGAGGATCGTCTCCTGCGGCCCGGCGACCACGGCCAGGAGTTGCGTCAGCCCGATGCTGCCGACGAAGAGCAGCCCCATCAACAGGGCCATGACCAGCAGGGTCCGCCCGGCGTTCTTCGTCTGGGGAGGCTGAAAGGCGGGCACCCCGTTGCTGATGGCTTCGATCCCGGTCAGCGCCGTACAGCCAGCCGAAAAGGCGTGTAGCACCATGAACGCCGTCAGAGGTTGGGCGGCTGGTGGGGCAGTAGCGACCAACGACCCCGGCCCCTCGATCAGGGTGCGCACCACGCCGTAGGCCAGCATAGGCAGGTAAGTAAACAGGAACAGGTAGACGGGGATGGCCATGAGGGTGCCCGTCTCGCGCAGGCCGCGCAGGTTGGCCAGAGCGATAATGCCCAGGAGCAGGAGGGACAGAATGACCCGATGGGGCCACAGCACGGGGAAGGCTGAGGCAATCGCCGCCACCCCTGCCGTCAGGCTCACGGCGGCGGTCAGCACGTAGTCAATCAGCAGCGCGGCCGCCGCGACCAACCCCGGCAGCGTGCCCAGGTTCTCACGAGCCACGATGTACGAGCCGCCACCGGAGGGATAGCCGTGGATGGTCTGAAAGTAGGAGAGGGCGACGAGGACCAGCAGCCCGGTGATAGCCAGTCCGATGGGCAGGGACAGCGACAGCCCGGCGCTGCCGGCGATGACCAGCCCCAGGTAAATCTCCTGGTTGGCGTAGGCGATGGAGGATAGGGCGTCTGGCGAAAAGGCAGCCAGGGCGCGGATTTTGTTTAATCGCCTCTCCCCGAGTTTTTGACTGGACAAAGGAGGGCCAATCAGCAGGTACTTGATTCTGCTCATTTTTCTGTGATGGTGATCTTTTCGATCGCGTCGCCGATGGCGATGGACTGGACTACGTCCAGGCCCTCGATCACGTGACCGAAGGCGGTGTACCCTTCGTCTAGGAAAGGCGTCGGGGCCAGGGTGATGTAGAACTGACTGCCGCTGGAGGCCCGTTCTGGGTTCACCTGATCTCCCTGGCGGGCCATGGCGATGGCGCCCTCGACGTGGGGCAGCTTGATTTCCGCCGGTACGGTGTAGCCGGGACCACCGGCTCCAGTGCCCGTGGGGTCGCCTCCCTGGATGACGAAGCCAGGCTCTACGCGGTGGAAGGTCAACTTGTCATAAAAACCCTGTCTCGCCAGGAAGACGAAGTTGTTGACGGTGAGCGGGGCGGCGCTGGCGTCGAGCTGGACGACGATGTCGCCTTTGGCTGTGGAGATGGTAGCGACGTAGGTCTTGTCGGTGTCAATCTGCATCTCTGGCGGCTCGCTGTACATGTCGGCGCGGTCGGCCGGATCGGTGGGCATGGCCGGTTTGCTTGGTGCGCAACTAAGCGCCACCGCGCTCAGTAAAGCGGCCGCAGCGATGCTGCCGATCCACCATGGGGTCTTGTTGGTTCGTTTGCTTCTGTTTGACATAGTATCTCCTTATTGTTCAATTTGTGCAGCGGATGGAAAATGGATAAGCGGATGGCCGCTGCTTTCCCATTTGCTTATCTGTTCCTGCTTGTTGCCTCTCAGCCAATGCAGCAACGTCAAATAGGATCCAAAGATGGTTGTCAACAACTGCAAGAACGGGGATATGAGGATCATCAGAACCAGCCAGCCCACAAAGCTGATCTTCGGATCGTAAAGGATGAAGGGATGCCCGAAGTTCTGGAAGTCGGCGCTGGGATCGAAAAGCATGACAATGGTCCTTCCCCAGATGACACTCATCACCACGAAGGTGAAGGTCGAGGTAAGGAGCGCATAAGCCAAGACTTTCCAGAGGACGTCCTTTACGTTTGCTGCGGCAATGGTTGCCCTCTGGGCGATGTACCATCCAACGAAGAATCCGAGTAGTATGCAGAGGATCGGAACGCCCATTCCCATTCCAACGCACACCAGATCAACGACGACGAAGATCGCAAGAGCAATTTTGGTGTTCAGTCTAAAAATCCTATCCATTGTTCCTCTCTTTTTGTGTCACGAACCATACGCGCTCGCTATCTGGCTTGGGCTCGCTTTTTTCTCCCGGACTGTCCCCGCAGGCTAGTTCCTGGAAGCCTGCTTTCGCCAGACACTGCCTGATGTCCTCCAGGGTGTATCCACGTTCCTTATGGTCTTCGTCCATTCGAGTCCAGCTATTTCCTTCCTTCACAAAGCCCGTTATCCTCATTGTGGCTATGTTTGTCGCAAAGTCGTAGCCTGGACGGTGGACTTCAAACAAGCCGGGGGTATCTTGTTGGACATAGCAAGGGTAGCGTGGCCAGCTAACGGCCAAGCCATAAACAGTGTTCATATCGAAAATGAACAGGCCCGCTTTCTTCAGTGCCCGGTACACGCCGGCAAAGGTCTTTTCCAAATCCTCCAGCTCCAACAGGTAATTCAGGCTGTCAAACCAGCAGGTCGCCAGGTCGAATCTCTCCTCAAAGGACAGGGCGCGCATGTCTTGGAGGAGAAACTCCACCTTTACGTTCTCTCGTTCAGCCCGCTCTCTGGCGAATTGCAGCATCTGCGGAGACAGGTCAACCCCTGTCACCTGAAGGCCCTTCTTCGCCATCGCCACAGCGAACGTCCCCTCGCCGCAAGCTA
>CAYNWI010000082.1:0-9044 GCA_964400825.1 uncultured Anaerolineae bacterium
GCTTTGCCCCACGTTGGAAACCTGTCAAAGAACACTTCCAAGTCATACCTGCTCATTTTCTGCACATCTTCTGGCGTCGGCAAACGGCCCAATTCCGCCGCCAAATCACGCAATGCCAGTTGCAGTTCTTTCTTGGAGTACTTTTGCTGCGGCTTGCTTATGCTCTGGCGTTCTACGTAGCCTTTGCGCTCCACTTCGGCGATTTTCTCCCTCGTTATCCGCACGTAGTTTTCGTCAATGTCAATCGCCACGTAGCGCCGTCCTAATCTGACCGCGACGACAGGAGTCGTGCCTGTCCCACAGAGCGCATCGAGCACAATGTCACCCTCGTTCGTGGAAAGGCGGATAAGGCGTTCCATCAATGCCTCAGGCAACTGGCAAGGATGATAGTCTCGGTCACGACGATGTTTGATGCGGTGGATGTCCCACCAGATGTCAGTGAGCGGCATTTTGTCATCAACCCCTGCCGCCTTGCGCTTGCGGATACATGAGGCACGCAGACAGTAGTAACGAGCATCCAGTTGTCCCACCTGGTCATAATTGAAAGTGAAGTCTGTAGGATGCTTGGTATAGAACAACAAACCATAGTGGGCCGGCATTAACTTGCCCCGTGGTTCGGACAGCGCATCCCACACAATCCAGTTTTGAAAATAGAGCCGCTGATTGAGAAACGCAGCATGATACATCGTCCAGCGCGGCAGATTCAGGACGTACAGCGAACCGGTGGGTTTCAATATCCGCACATATTCCTGCAGCCATGCATTGCACCATTTGACGTACTCCATATCCGCCTGTTCATCATCATAGACGTGGTACGCCTTGTCGAGATTGTACGGCGGGTCGGCGAAAACGAGGTCTATGGAGTTGTCGGGATACTGCTGGAGTATCCTCACTGCATCGCCGTGATGAACGACGTCAAACATCCGGTCCCCCACCTCATTGACGACAGCGCTGTATCTCACATCAGGTTTCAGAAAACCAGGCAACCGGTACTGAACAGGCGGCTCTAACACAGCTCTACCAACAGCGATACCTTCTTTGGGACCGATTATGCCCCTGACCTCGCCGGCGGGCATCTGGATGTCGGTTTGCTGAAACAGATCGATGTTCTTTGCTTCGGAGAGCCTAAAATCCAACATCTGCAAGATAGTGTCGAGGACGGGAGCTGAGATTTGGGTGTAGTTGTTTGCCAGCGGCAGGTCTTTCCACACGTCGGAGATTACATAGCCGTCAGGGTGCATTAAATGCGCTTTGCCGCCCCAATCTTTGAGGGTCCTGTTGCAGAAAGTACAATGCTGGTGGGGAAAGCGTGTTCGCTTCACATTGAAACGCTCGTTGCCTTTGGTGAACAGAAGTACGGCCGCGTGCACTGACGGCAAGCCATGATCTCTGTGCTGTGCTGAGGACTCAATCGCAATCCAGTACTTGAAGTTTAGACACTGGTCGAGATAAACGCCCAACTCCGGCAAGTAGCCGGGGCGCCCTTGCACGAAAAGCAATCCTCCATGCTTCAGCACCCGCACACATTCGTCCAGGCACGCTTTAAGTCTATCGGTGTTGACTGGATTGAGGGCGGCGGTGATGACCACGATGAAGTTGAGGGAATGATTACCTACTCTCTTCAACGTCTGACCGAAATTTTCTCTGTCTGGATATACAATGTGCATAATTATCTCTACAGAATACACAAACCTGTTCCAGGGTCTTACCCACGCGTCCGAAATTCCGCACGAACTGATTATAAACACTCTCCTGCTCGCTGTCAAATCAGAACAGGCTCTGTTGCTGCGCCTCTTTCTCATCAATCCAACGGGCAGCCGCAGTGGGCAGCCCAGCCAGGGGGCCGCGCCGCACGGTGCAGGCGGGCAAGGAGTCGAGGAAGGCGCGGCCATAGGACTTGGTCTGGATGCGCTTGTCCAGGATCACTACCACGCCCCGGTCGGTCTTGCTCCTGATGAGGCGGCCAAAACCCTGACGAAGGCGCAGGATGGCCTCCGGCAGAGCGTACTGCGTGAAAGGCTCGTCGAAGGTCTCGCTGCGGGTGGCGAAGACAGGGTCGCTGGGCACGGAAAAGGGCATCCTGGCGATGACCAGACAACTCAGGGCCTCGCCCACCACGTCAATGCCCTCCCAGAAGCTGCGAGTTCCCAACAGCACAGCCCGAGGGGTGGTGCGGAAGTTCTCCAAAAGCTGGGCGCGAGAAGAGCCGCCGCCCTGGGTGTAGACCACGATCTCGTCCTCGGCCAGGGGACGGGCAATGGCTTTGGAGGTGTTGCGCAGCTGGCTATAAGAGGTGAACAGCGCCAGCGTCCGCCCGCGAGTGGCCCGGCAGAGATTAATTAGAGCCTGCTCCACCGTTCTCTGGTAATAGGACTGATAGGGCTCAGGGATGTCGGTGGGCAGGTAGAGAAGGGTAGAGCTGGCATAGTCGAAGGGTGAGCCGACGGCGGCCTCATCCGCCTCCCACGCGCTCAGCCGCTCGCGGATGAAATCGAACTCGCCCTCGGTGCGCAGGGTAGCCGAGGTGAGGATGACGCACTCCTTGGGCATGAAGAGATGCTTCTGCACCAAGGGCCCCACGTGGAGGGGAGCAGCGTGCAGGGAAATCTCCCCATCCTGCGCGCTGACCTCGGCCCAATAGATGCCCGCCGACGATGGCTGGACGATGAGGGCGTTCATCTGTTCGTAGATCTCCCGGATACGACTGGTGTAGCTGAGCAGCTCCTGCAACAGGTCTTCTTGATCTGGGATATCGTAATCATCCAGTCCGCCGGACAGGCGTTCCAGCCCCTCGCCGATGTGAAGTAAAGGCCGAGATAGATTATCCCAGGCGATCTCCACGTTGGCCCAGGCAGGCTGCACGCGAATGCCCCCCGTCAGGCGAATCGTCTGGTTATATGGCCCCTCGTTTTGGCCGTGCTCCTCCAGGAAAGAATCCAGCCTGTTGAAGAACTGGTAAAGGAGCCGGCGGGCAGCCTCTACCTCCCCTTGCAGATCGTTGATGTGGTGTTCCACCTTCTCTTCGATGTCTTTCGGCACTTTGCCACGGCAGCGGACCGAGAACTCGGTCAGGAACCCCCCTGGCTGCCCCTTACCCAGGTTCTGACTCAGCCCACTCAGCAGCCTCTCCATCTGCTTCCGACGGACGGTGAAGCTCAGTTGTCGGGTGGTGCTCGCCTCCAGGTGGTGGGCCTCGTCTACGATGAGGTAGCGGTAATCGGGCAGGACGCGATTCTCGACGGCCACGTCGGACAGGAGCAAGGCGTGGTTGACCACGATGAGGTGAGCCCGCTCCGCCTCTCGGCGGGCGCGGTAGAAGAAACACCTGCCTTTCTTGCGATAGCTGCACTGATCGGACAGGCAGGTTTCGGCGTCGGCGCAGACGCGGCTCCAGAGGGCCTGCTCCTTGTAGTCAGGCATGAAAAGCTCGGCCTGGTCGCCGGTTACGGTGCTGGGCAGCCAGACCAGGATCTTGGCCAGCAGCCGCATCTCCTCCAGCGAAGAGGGCCCGCTGTGGCGAAAGGCGGCCAGTCGGCGCAGGCAGATGTAATTGCTGCGCCCCTTGAGAAGGACCGCCTTGAACTCAAAGGGCAGGATGCGCTGCAGGTCGGGGATGTCCTTCCCATAGAGTTGATCCTGCAAATTGATGGTGTTGGTGGAGATGACCACCCGTTCCCCGTTCTGGGCGGCGAAGCAGGCGGCGGGTAGGAGATAGGCTATAGACTTTCCCGTGCCCGTTCCCGCTTCCACCAGCAGATGTCGGCTCTGGTTGAAGGCCTGGGCCACGAGCCTCAGCATCTCTACCTGTTGGGGGCGGTACTCGTAGCCGGCGAAATCCTGGGCGAAGACTCCGCCCTCCTCCAGCATGGCCGCCAGACCGTCTTCGTCCAGGGGCTTTCGCTCAGGAGACGGCTTCAGGGGGCGACTGTCTTCCCTGGCGAAGAGGCTCAACGAACCCTCGCCATCCAGAGCCCCCTTGGCCAGCAACTGTTGGCCGATGCTGCCCGCGAAAGCCGAGCGGGCCTTGGTGCGCTCCAGGTCGCGGAAGACCTGGCGGAGGGGCCAGTCTATCCGAGCTGCCAGGCGATTGATCTCCTGGATGACGCTCAAATCCAGTTTGGATGCCTGTTCCACCAGGGCCAGGAAAAGCTCCCTGGTGGCCAGCGCGTCTTCCAGGGCGCGGTGTCGGGTGGGGAAGCGGATGTCAAGAGCTTCAGCCAGCTTCCCCAGGCTGTAGCGAGCGACGTGGGGCAGGAGGATGCTGGCCAGCTCGAAGGTGTCAATAGCTGGATTATTCAAAAAGATACCCTGGTGATTGAGGAAGCCCAGGTCAAAAGACACACTGTGGCCAACGATGGGGTAATCCTTGACGAAGCTCAACAGGGTTCCGATGACCGAGGAGAGGGAGGGAGCAGCGTCCACCTCTCCTTGGGTGATGCCCGTCAACTGTTGGACCCGGTAGGGGATGGGTCGTTGGGGGTTGACCAGGCTGGCCCACGTGTCCAAGACCTGCTCATCGCGAAACCTCACCAACCCGATCTCGGTGATGGCATCGCGTTCAGGGTTCAACCCTGTAGTTTCCAAATCCAGAGCGACGTAGATGCGGTTCATAATTCTTCGATCCAGTCAAGCAGGAGTTAATGAGGCAACGAGGCAATAAGTCAACGAGTCAATGAGTTAACAAGAGCCCCGTTGCTTCGTCACCCGTTAACTCGTTACTCGTTGACTCGTCACCCGAATTATACTACAAACCAGCTTCAGTGGAAAGAACGCTGCCGCGCCGCCTCGAACAGGATGACGCTGGCAGCCACGGCGGCGTTCAGGGACTCCGCCCCGCCGTGCATGAGGATGGCAATCGTGGCCGTAGCTAACTCCGCTGCCTCCCGACTGGCACCGTGGGCCTCGCCGCCAATGATCAGAGCCGAGGGCCTGGTCCAATCCACTTCGTAGTAAGCCCGCTCACCCCGCGCATCGGCCAACAGAACTTGAATACCGGTCAGGGTCTCGGCGATCTCCGGCCAACTCAGGGCCACGATGGGCAGCCGAAAGTGCGCGCCCATCGCTCCCCGCACCACCTTGGGGTTGTAAGGGTCCACCGTCTTCGGGGCCAGGATAACCTGCCCCACTCCAGCAGCGTTGGCTGAGCGAAGGATAGTGCCCAGGTTGCCTGGGTCGCGCAGGTGGTCCACAACCAAAACCAAAGAGGGGCCGAGAGGCAGAGCCAGTTCGACGAAGGGGACGACAGCCAGTAACCCCTGAGGGGAGACAGTGTCGGCCATGGTTTTCATCACCCTCTCGCTTACAGCGACAGCAGGAGCTCCCACTCTCTGCGCCTCTGCCAACAGCTCTCCGCTGCCGGGGGTGGCATCCATACTCTCGCTATAAAAGACAAGAGCGGGCACGATTCCCGCTCTAAATGCCTCCCTCACCAAACGGACGCCCTCGACGACGAAGCACCTCTCAAGATAACGAACCCGCCGCCTGTAGAGGGAGCGAACGTATTTGACCTTCTCGTTGGTAATGCTGGTGATCATGACGATCCAATCAGTATTCGGTAAATTCCTCACGAAAACCTGAAAGGTCTAATCTCTCCTCTCTTGGGTTGATCCTAATATTCCAGCGTTGCATCTCCGTTGCCCCCAAAAGCATATCTATCTCTCTATCTTGGTTATCCAGCCCCAACTCTTCCACTACGAGGGCCCAGAAAAACAGCCTTTCATCTTGCAGTTCTCCATAGATGAAACAGGCTTCGTGGACGCTTCTTGTTTCGCCTCCAATTCCAACGGTAAATGGTTTCGGCAATCGGTTGATAGACAGCCCCCTTGCTGCCTTCTTGGTTACGTAATTATGTACTGCTACTGTATCGAACAGTGCATATAAAGACTTGCTATCTGAGTGAATGGTATCATATATCCTTCCCATTCTCTTCCTTAATCTATCCCCCACCCTCGGCTTTGGCTACCTCGACCAACTGGGCGAAAGCATCGGCGTCCTCAATGGCCATCTGGGCCAGCACCTTGCGGTCGAGTTCCACTCCCGCCTGCTTGAGACCGTACATGAAGCGGTTGTATGATAACCCACTTTGCCGGGCCGCGGCATTGATGCGAGCGATCCAAAGCCGTCTCATATCACGCTTGCGGTTACGGCGATCGCGATAGGCATAGCTTAGCGATTTCAGCATGGCCTCGTTGGCGCGGCGGAACAAGGCGTGCTTACTTCCCCACTGGCCCTTGGTGAGTTTGAGCACTTTCTTATGACGCCGATGGTCCCTGGGCCCTCCTTTGACTCTTGGCAAGTTTCAAATCCCTCCCCTAGCGGTTTTTCTTGAGATATGGCGCTAACTTCTTAACACGCTTGACATTTCCCCGCGTGGTTACCTCGTGCATCTCGCTGAACATGCGCTTGACGCGCTTCGACTTCCTGCGGCGCAAGTGGCTCTTGCCCACCTTGGTGCGAAAAAGCTTGCCACGTTTGCTGTACTTAAACCTCTTAGCTGTCGCCTTGTGAGTTTTGATCTTAGGCAATGAACTACCTCCTGCTATTTGTTAGGACTCAGGATCATGAGCATGCTGCGGCCTTCCATACGAGGCGACTGCTCGATGCTGGAAACGTCCCCTAATTCCTGCGCGATTCTGTTCAGCATCTCCCGCCCGATCTCAGGGTAGGTGATCTCGCGCCCGCGAAAGCGGACCCGGACCTTGACCTTGAGACCATCGTTGAGGAAACGGCGGGCATCCCTGACTTTGAAGGCCACGTCGTGCTCACCGGTCTTGGGACGCAGACGGATTTCCTTGACCTCTGTCTTCTGAGCTTTCCTGGCCTTCTTCTCCCTCTTGGCCTGCTCGTACAGGAATTTGCCGTAGTCCATCAGTCGGCAAACGGGAGGGTCGGCGTTGGGAGCTACCTCGACCAGGTCCAGGTCACGAGCCTGAGCGGACTCCAGGGCATCACGGAGGGGCACAACCCCTACCTGCTGACCTTTCTCATCAATCAGCCGAATCTCTTTAGCTCTGATGCTCTCATTAACGTGATGTCTCTTTGTGCTGATCCTCTCTCACCTCGCGTATTGATCTGATAGCCTGCCGGCCGGTAGCCAATTGGCCCAAGTCCAAACGTGGACTTTGGACTAATCGCCCTGCTGACCAAGAATATAGCACATTTGAGCGGAGAAGTCAAATCGTAAGCGTCTTCAGACCCTTGGGGTTTTACAAACCCCAAGGGTCTTATGAGCTAAATTTCGCGCTTCTCAGCGATGGCCTCTTGAGCCATCTTGACGAACTCGGCCACCGGGCGCGGCCCCAGATCCTCCTCGGTGCGCAAGCGCAGAGACACCATCCCCTCTGCCGCTTCCCGATCCCCGATAACCAGCATGTAGGGTATCTTCTCCAGTTGGGCCTGGCGGATCTTGGCCCTCATGCGCTCGTTGGAATCGTCCACCTCGACGCGCAAGCCTGCGTTCTTCAACTGGTCCCGAACCCGGTAGGCGTAGTCGTTGTGGCGGTCGGCAATGGGAATGAGCCGAGCTTGTACCGGCGCCAGCCACATTGGGAAGGCCCCGGCATAGTGCTCGATAAGGACGCCAAAGAAGCGTTCCATGGAGCCCAGAAGCGTCCGGTGAACCATGTAGGGCCGGTGCTCTTGCCCATCCGGGCCCACGTAGGTCATGTCAAATCGCTCTGGCAGGTTGAAGTCGAACTGGATGGTCGTGCACTGCCACAGACGGCCCAGGGCATCTTTGATGTGGATGTCAATCTTGGGGCCGTAGAAGACCGCTTCACCTTCCATCCGCGTGTAAGAGAGTCCCTTCCGCTCCAGGGCCTTGACCAGCGACCCTTCCGCCACCTCCCACGTGGCATCATCACCGATGTACTTCTCTGTGTGCTCCGGGTCGCGCACCGACAGGGCGATCTCGTAGTCCTGAAAGCCAAAGGCTCCTAAGATATGTGAGGTCAGGTCCAGGACGCCCAGTATCTCGTCCTCGATCTGGTCCGGCGTGCAGATGATGTGAGCATCATCCTGGGTGAAGCCCCGCACCCGCATCAGCCCGTGCAAGACACCGCTTCGCTCGTAGCGGTAGACCGTGCCCAGTTCTGCCCAACGAAGGGGCAATTCGCGGTAACTGCGCGTCCTGGTTCTGTAGATCATGATGTGGAAAGGGCAATTCATGGGCTTGATGAAGTACTCCTGGCCCTCGATATCCATGGGCGAGTACATGTTCTCCCGATAGAAATCCAGGTGCCCGCTCGTCTGCCACAGCGACGCCTTGCCGATGTGAGGCGAGTAGACGATCTCGTACCCAGCCTTGTAATGCTCCTGTCGCCAGAAGTCCTCGATAATGGTGCGAATGCGTCCCGCTTTGGGATGCCAGTGGATCAAGCCTGGGCCGCCCTCGTCGTGGATGCTGAAGAGGTCCAGCTCCCGGCCCAGCCTGCGGTGATCGCGCTTCTTGATCTCCTCCAGCCTATAAAGGTAGGCTTCCAGCTCTTCGCTGGTGGCCCAGACCGTGCCGTAGATACGTTGCAGCATGGGCCGCTGCTCGTCGCCTCGCCAGAAGGCGCCGGCGATGCTAAGCAGCTTGAAGGCCGCCGGGTTGATCTGGCCCGTGTTGTCCAGGTGTGGCCCCCGGCAGAGATCGGTGAAGCCATCGTGGGAGTATGTGGAGATGACCTCTCCCTCTTCCATATCCCCGATGAGTTCCAGCTTGTAGGGCTGGTCGGCGAAGAGCTTCTCTGCCTCCTCACGGGACACCTCGCGGCGCACAAATGGCTTGTGGGCCTCGATGCTCTCCCTCATGCGAGCCTCGATCTCCCCCAGGTCCTCTGGCGTCAAGGAACGGGGCAAGTCGAAGTCATAGTAGAAGCCGTCCTCGATGGGTGGCCCGATGGCCAGCTTGGCCTCAGGGAACATCGAAAGCACCGCCTCGGCCATGACGTGGGACGTGGAGTGGCGCAGTACATCTAAATCCTTCTGTTCAGACATGGTAGTCCTCCTCACTTAAATACTAATCGAATGTTGGTAAAATCAAGCAGCATCACAGTACCAGT
>CAYNWI010000083.1:0-9001 GCA_964400825.1 uncultured Anaerolineae bacterium
CGGTCGAGATGCCGCCTCCGCCGGACGGCGAGGCCCAACACTACGACCTGGGCAATGGCCATTACGCAGCCGTCATCCCCGCTGCCTCCGGTCTTCTCGACACCTACAACCAGGAACCGTACGTTGACACCTACGTCTATAGTCACACTCCCACCAGCAGTTACTGTAACGAGGACGAGTTTATCGTCGGACACAGCGACACAGAGTTCGGAAACGAGAGACATCGGTCCTTCCTGGGCTTCCACCTCTCCAGCATCCCCTCCAACGCCACGGTCACCTCCGCTCGTTTCTACGCCTACATGTACTCCGGCTGGGGCAGGGCCTCTGGTGCCACCATCTACCTGCGAAGGGTGACCGAGTGGTGGACCTGTACCACCTCCAATCCCCTGACCTGGAACAACCAGCCCAACTCTGTGAGCTGGACCAGCCAGTCGGTCAACACCAGCACCGGTTGGAAGGACTGGACCGTGACCAGCCTGGTGCAGAACTACTGGATCGGGCGGAACTTCGGCGCTTCGCCCAACTATGGCTTCGAACTGCGCGGCCCGGAGAGCGAGACCAACTACATTCGCTACTTCCGCACCAAGAACGCTACCAGCAACCATCCCTACCTGGTGGTGGAATACGAACTCCCCACGCCGACGCCTACACAAACCCGGACCCCTACTCGCACACCGACGTCCACTCCGACTCGCACCCCCACTCGGACTCCTACCAGTACGCCGACACCTACTGCAACGAGCACCCCCACCCCCACCCGCACTCCCACCCGGACGCCCACCCCCACCCCGACTGTCACTCGTGTCTGCGAAGGCCTGGTGGTCAACAACACCGACGACGTGGACGACCTGGCCTGCGACGCGGCCCACTGCTCGCTGCGGGAGGCCATCATCTGCGCCAACGAGAACCCCCCTCTTGACCACATCACCTTCAACATCCCGCCCGATGGCGGCTTCACGGGCACCGTCTGGGTGATCATGCCGCATAGCGCTCTCCCCACCCTCACTGACGACGGCATCATCGTGGACGGCCCCTCGCAGACGACCAACCAGGGAGACACCAACCCCGACGGGCCGGAGATTGTAGTCTCCGGCGTAGACGCCGGCGCGGCCAACGGCTTCAACGTCCAGGCCAGCGACTGCGCGATTCGCGGCCTGAACATCGGCGGTTTTCAGTTGGCTGGCGTCTTCATCGGCGGGGCAGGGGTAAGCAACAACACCATTGAGTACAACTACATCGGCGTCGCTGCCAACGGCACTGTCCCCTTCGGCAACGGCGATGGCGTGACCTTCCGCAACGGCCCGCACCACAACACCATCGGCCCCGATAACGTCATCTCTGGCAATGACAATTATGGGATCTCCCTCGGTATCGCTGACCACAACGTCATTCGCGGCAACCTGATTGGCCTGGCCTCCAGCGGCGCGGTGGCTCTCGACAACGGACTCAATGGGATTGACGTCGCGGTGAGCAATGACACTCTGATTGAAGACAACGTCATCAGCGGCAATGGCTGTGACGGACTGCAGATCTCTGCCAGCAGTCAGGTGCAGCTCATCGGCAATCTGATCGGCCTCAACCAGGCTGGCGACGACGCCGTACCCAACGGCGGCGAGGGACTCCACATCGAGAACGGGTCAACTAACGTCACCATTGGCCCCGACAACGTTATCAGCGGCAATACAGGCAATGGCCTCGGTGTCAAGGACCCACCCACTAGCAACGTCACGATCCTCAGCAACTACATCGGCACGGACGCCACCGGCACTGACCCCATCCCGAACGGCGCGAACGGCATCCGATTGTTCGACCGGGTGCACGACAACACCATCGGCCCCGATAACGTCATCGCTTACAACGCCGAGCACGGCGTCTATCTGTACGACAGTGCGCACGACAACACCATCGGCCCCGACAACGTCATCGCCTACAACACCGGCGACGGGGTGCGGGTGGACGGCGAGGACACCCTGTACAACACCATCACCCAGAACAGCATCACCGAGAACGGCACGCTGGGGATCGAGAACATCAACGGCGGCAACACCGAGCTGCCTCCGCCGTACATTAGTGGTTTCACCGCCACGGAGGCCAGCGGCACCGCCATCCTCCCCGGCGGGGCACCCTGCGCCGGCTGCACCATCGAGGTCTTCTCCGACACCGATGGCGAAGGCCGGCAGTACCTTGGCTCCGGCACCACCCTCGCCGACGGCTCATGGACGGTCGCCTTCACCGAGGGTGATCCCCTTTACGCCTATCTCACCGCCACCTCCACCGACACCGACGACAACACTTCCGAGTTTCCCCTCCAATCTGTTCATTTCCTCATTCCCGACGTGGAGGTGGACAAGGTGCTGACCGAGCCGCCGGGCGGCGTGGCCGGGGTGGGCGATGCTGTCACGTTCCGCATCGCCACCCGCAACACCGGCACTGCCACTCTGACCAGAATCCAAGTCAGGGACGGCTATCCGAACGAGTGCCTGCTGTTCTTGGGCAGTGACCCGATGCCGGACACCGTAGACCCCGTCGCCGGAGAGTTGATCTGGGACGACCTCACTACCCACTTCGGCGATCTGGAGCCCGAGGGAGAGATCTCATTCTCACTCCGCTTCCAGGTCATTGGCCTCTGCGAACTCCCCGTAGCCTTGAACTGCGTACATGTGGACGCCGAGGACTCTGTGGGGCACGTCGTGAGCGACCATTGGTGCGAGGACGTGACCATCGAGCCCGGCCCGCCGGAGATCGAGGTCAGTAAAGTTGCGTTGGACCCGGTGGTCTGCGTGAGCGACACGGTGCGATTTCATGCCACTATCACCAACACCGGTGCGGTGCCCATCGCCGCTTTGGTGATGACCGACACCTACGACACCACCTACCTAGCCAGCCTGAATGACGAGAGATTCTGGGGGCCCGACGACGGCGAAGGTGTGATGGGTCCCGTCTACGACGTCTGGGGATGGGTCCCAGGCCTGTCCGAGGGGGCGTGGTTGAGCTTCCATGCCAAGGCCGAGACCCCGTCCACGGTGGACGAGTTCCAGGCCATGGTCAACGATAACCCGGCCACCGAGCGGAGCGATACAGCATCGGTGACCATTCTGCCCGAACCGGGGCCGTGCGAGGGGAACCTGATGACCAACGGCGGGTTTGAGGAGGGGTGGACTGGCTGGTTCCACCCCCCCGATGCCAGGATAGGGACTGAGAGCCACTCCGGTGATTCCGCGCTGCTCCTGGGCATCCTGCCAGGCGAGCCTGATGCAATGCGCAATGACCTTGTCTTCCAGTTGGTTGGCATCGCCGCCGACGCCCACCACGTTACCCTGAGCTTCTGGTACAACGTAGACAACAACGACGACCCTGATGACCGATTCAACTTCTTCGGTGCCGCCGTTAATGAAGTGGACAGCGGCGTGTCCCATGTCATCGTGGATCGCACCGCGGACAGCGGGGGCTGGCAGCAGGCCACCTGGGACGTCCCCGCTCACTTAATCGGGCAGGCTATCCTGGTCGGGTTTGTGGCCTCCAACGACGGCGATGGCACAGGCCCGCTGTGGGCCTACGTGGACGACGTGGAGATTTGCGTCGCCCGCTGCGGCCCGTCGGAGCCGATCCCCGGCTGGATCCCCGGCATGTGCTGGAAAGCAGACAACTGGCCCGACTACGCCCCCCACGGCATGCCCGACTTCGACCAGCACGGATACTACACCGATACCTTCACCCTCACCGTAGACGGGCCCGCCGCTTCTGCCAACTCCTTGTGGTGGTTCGACTCCAAGTTCAACGCTACGATACCGCCCGACTACCCGCTGGTGGAACCCTACGGCGACTGGGATGACCACGACCCACAGAACGTCCCTCCCCTCATCCTCGACCTGGCCGAACGGATGCAAAGCGACGGCTTCCCCGACCACCCTGAGGACTGGATCGGCACTCGGCCCGACGATCTGGCCAACGGCATCCGCGACCTCCTGGAAGAGAAGGAGCTCCTGGACGACTACAGCGTCACCCTGGAACCCAGTCCCTCTTTCTACCTCGTCCGCGATGAAGTGCTGCGCTGCGAGGACGTGCTGCTGCTCCTGGGCTTCTGGGAGCATCAGCCCGAAGGATGGCGGCGGCTGGGCGGCCACTGGGTCAACAGCGCCGGCGTGGATTGCAAAGACCAGCGGCGCATCGGCATCAGCGACCCCTTCATTGACAGCGCAGAGGCTGGTTACCCAGGCATCTACTTGCCGACCACCGACCACGATTATCCCCACGACTGGCGGGTGCACGACGACGCGGCCTACGTCTCCCACGACCTCTACGAGGCGTGGGTAAGCAGGGAAGACTGGGGGCTGGTGGACTACGTTCGCCGCGACCCCACCACCGGGGAGTTCTATCCCGACTTCCTCCGCTTCTGGGAAGCCAACACCCCATCCGAGTTCGAGGAGGCTCAGGCCGAGGAATACCAGCACGGCCCCATCCGCGTGGTCTCCGAATACATGGTAGCCGTCTCGCCACTGACCGACACCGTCACCCTCTCCCTGGTGCCCAGTTTCGTCGAGGCCCCAGTGGGCGAAGTGTTCGCTGTGGACATTGTGGCCGAAAGCCGCTCCCAACCCTTCGACACCGTGCAGGTCTACCTGGACTTCGACCCGGCCCTGCTCCAGTGCGTGGACGCGACCGGCCATCCGGTCAGCGAGACCATCCCCATCTCCCCAACGCTGGTCTTGCAGAACGAGGTGGACAACGAGGCCGGCCAGGTGAACTACGCCGCCCGCGTGAACTTCGGCGCGCCGCCCCTCACCGGTCGGGTGCAGGTGACGCGGCTGTACTTCCAGTCCCTCGCCACCACGCCGTCGTCGGAGGGGACCCCGCTGGAGTTCAACTGGACCACCCCTCGCCGCACCGACGTCCTCTCCGGGATCACCTCGGTGCTGGGGCGCATCAGGGAAACACGGGTTAGGGCCGCCGGCGATCCGGCCACCATCCAGACCAGCGTCGCCCTGCAGGGCCGGCCTACGCCGCCTCACGAGCTGTGGGAGATTCCGCTGACGGTGGAGCTGCGCGATCCGACCACCGACACCATCCTGCACATCTTCGCCCCTCACACCGACGACCAGGGCCGCTTCACCATCGAAGGGGTGATGCCCGGCACCTACGACCTGCGGGTCAAAGGGATGCACACCCTGGCCAACCGCTGGTCCGAGCTGGAGCTAGTGGCCGGCGACAACGCCGTGGACATGGGCGAGCTTGTGGAGGGCGACGCCGACAACGACAACGACATGGACGGTACCGACGCCTCGCTGGTCAACCTGGCCTTCGGCACCGTCCCCGGCGACGCCAACTGGGACCCGCGGGCCGACTTCAACGAGGACGAGGTAGTGAACGGAGTAGACATGGGCCTGCTGGGCGCCAACTTCGGCCGGGTCGGCGACGTCGAAGTCGGCCCCCACGCCTCACGTTTGACGTCTGACGTTTCACGAATCACGAATCACGCCTCACGTTTCACGTTTGACGTTTCACGTTTCACGTCACCAGTCACCATCACCTTCGCCCCCAGCTCCATCACCGTGGACACGAACGACATCTTCACCGTGGACATAGTGATCCAGGCCGGAGCGCAGCCACTGGACACCGTAGAGGCACACATCCACTTCCCGGCCGGAGTGTTGCAGGTGGTGGATGTGGGTGGAAGCCCGGCCACGACGGTGGAAGGAGGCACCGCCTTCGACATGGAGCTGACCAACAGCGCCGACAACAGCGCGGGCAAGATCCGCTACGCGGCCACCATGCTGGGTAGCTCGCTCACTGGTGACATCACCGTGGCCACCATCCGATTCAAGACCCTGAGTCCGACTTTGGGCGACTGGCTGCGCTTCCAGGTCTGGCCGCCCGAAAAGACCGACGTGACCCACCTGGGCCAGTCGGTGCTGACGGCCTGGCCGGCCGCTCCGGTGACCGTGGAGGGGTACCCGAAGATTTACCTGCCCATCATCCTAAAAAGCTATTCCTGAAATCTGAAGGATAGGTCTCGAACAGCGAAGCAAAGCCACCTGCGCGATTGATGCAGGTGGCTTTGCTCTTTGGGTCTGTAAAGAAATAAGTTCCCCAATCGGTGTCATTGCGAGGAGCGGTTTTTTGCGACGAAGCAATCTCCTTGCTGAACAAAGGTGGGGATTGCTTCGCAAAAAGCGCTCGCAATGACACCGTATCGGGAAGTTATTCTTTTATGAACCCTTTGTCCTTTTGCAGGTTTCAGGATATAATGGTCGCAGTCAGGGGAACACAACACCGCCAAGGGCAGTCATATTCCTCGCCGGTAAAGGCGAAAGATGAGAGGAGGAGAAAAATGCGAACCAGAACGACTTTGATCACGATGGCGAGGGTTTCCGCCGTGCTGCTGGCTCTGGGGCTGATGTTGGCAGGGGTGTTGTTTGCCCATGCTACGGCTGCAAGCGCTGAAGCCCCACAACAGGCCACCGACGACGTTCTCTCTGAGGAGGCTCCGGCCCGCTTGGATTGCCCCATTGATGGCTACGAGCCTAACGACAGTTTTGCCTCGGCCTATGCCATCAGTACCGGAATCTCGCACTGCGGCGCCTACATCTGCCCCAGTGGCGACGTGGACTGGTTCAAGTTCAGCGTTACCAGTGGGCAGCAGATCACCGTGGACCTGTACAGTCTACCTACCGATTTTGACTTGCGTCTGTACGATCCGTCGGGAACCCTGGTGGACACGTCCACCAACTCCGGCACCACCGAGGAGCAGATCGTGCACACGGCCAGCATGACAGGGGACTACCGCGCCTACATCTACGGCTACAACGGGGCTTCCAGTGACGAGGACGACTACTGTCTCCTGGTCACGCTGAGCGCGGCGCCCACGCCGACGCCGACCCCCACGACTACGCCGTCCTGTCCCCCCGATGACTACGAGGCCAACGACAGTTTCAGCGAGGCTTACGCCATCAGCGATGGGGTTCAGTACACGGCCTACATCTGTCCCAGCGGCGACGAGGACTGGTTCAGGTTCTATGAGGAGACCCAGGCCGAGCTCGACACGTCCTTCTGGCCAGAGACAGAGCAAGGCATGGTGCGCGTGCTGGTCACCGATGGGGTGAACACTGGCCAGGACACGACCGGCCCATTCACTGTGACAACCAAAGCGCCCGTCGTCTTCATAGCAACTCCGGAAGATGACAGTAGTGTGCCGCCGGAGACACCTATCCTCTTCAGTGCCAGTGGCTACGACCCTGAGGACGGCCCAATGGCCGGGGACGTCTTCTCCTGGAGCTCGGATCGAGACGGCGACCTGGGCACTGGCGAGGAGGTGTTTGTGCCGGAGCCGAGTCCTGGCTGGCACGAGATCACCGTGTCCGCCACCGACAGCGACGAAAACACTGCCACCGACACCATCCGCGTCTACGTCGGCCACTGGGTCTACCTGCCCCTCATCCTCAAGAATCACCACCCCGGTCCCGGACCGACCCATACGCCGACATCCACCAGCACACGCACACCGACGGCTACTCCTTCGGCTACACTCTGGGCGAGCCCCACGCCTACCCGCACGGGCACGCCCACGGCCACCATCACTCCCACACCAACGCCTACTCCCACCTCAACCGTCACTGGCATCCGCTACGTGGCCACCACCGGCGATGACACCGGCAACGCCTGCACCGACAGCATCTCCCCCTGCCGCACCATCCAGCACGGTGTGGACCAGGCGCAGCCAGGCGAGGAAATCCGCGTGGCCGTCGGCACCTACAGCGGCGCGCAGACAGTGACCATAACTCAGTGGGGCGACCCCTACACTTACACCCAGGTAGCCATCATCACCAAGAGCCTGACCTTGCGCGGTGGGTACACCTCTGCTAACTGGGTCACCCCCGATCCGACGACCAACCCCACCATCATTGACGCCCAGCGGCAGGGGCGGGGCATCACCATCTTCGGCGACGGCAGCCAGACAGTGACAGTAGACGGGTTCACCATCACCGGCGGCGACTACACCGGCCTGGGCAACCCGCCCGGGACCTGGTACCTCTGCCGACGCACCGGCGCCGACTGCGGCGGTGGCCTCTTCGCCCGCTTGGTCACGCTGATAGCCCGCAACTGTACCATCACCGACAACATCGCCAGCCGCACGCAGTGGTACAGCGACGGCGGCGGGATTTACCTCTGGGATCTGAGTGCCGGTAGCCGCATCGAGAACGTCACCGTGTCCGACAACAGGGCCACCAGCGATGGCGGTGAAGGAGGCGGGATACTGCTCGTTGACGGCCACGGCGTCACCATTGTGCACAGCACGCTGGAAGGGAACAGCGCCTCTGCCGGGGGCGGCGGGATGGCCATTAGTGATCCCGACTATAGCGCCGTGGTCATTGAGGACACTGCCTTCATCAGCAACACCACCCCCGGCGGCGTCAACGTTGATGAGGATGGTGGAGGACTGAAGGCCACATTGAGCCTGGAGGGCGAGGCATTGCGGATGGATCGGGTGCAGATGCAGGGGAACCAGGCCGGGAGCCAGGGCGCAGCCATTTACCTGAGCAAGGTAGGAGGTGGCCTGACGACCGCCCGCCTGACCAACCTGCTGTTGACGGGCAACCGCACCGGTTCGATGGCGGCCACCGACTCGGTGCTGGCGGTGGGTCGGGGGTACGACATGGCCCTCACGCTGGCCCATGTGACTGCCGCCAACAATCTGGCTCCCACCTTTCTGCGCGCCGCAGGGCCGTATGCGGAGAGTGTGCTCACCGTTACTCTGACCAATACCCTCATCGTCTCGGCCACCAACGCCTTTTCCGCCGACCAATGGGCTGGCGACGTGTCCATATATCATACCAACACCCTGACGCACAACGTCGCCACGCTGCACTACACCGAAGGCGGCACGCCCACCTTTCAGGCCATCAACCCGCTGACCGGCGACCCGAAACTGGATGGAACTTACCACCTGCAGGGCGGTTCGGCGGCCATTGACGCCGGCGTGGACGCGGGCGTGACGACGGACATA
>CAYNWI010000084.1:0-5241 GCA_964400825.1 uncultured Anaerolineae bacterium
CGGCGGGCACCGCGAGCCATCTCCCGCACGGTCTCTTCGCTGATCGCCCCGTGTGCCACCAGGGTCTCGCCAGATACCCCTAGCACCTGCTCTTTTACCTCGTTGGCATAAGCCACCACGCCGCCGACGAAATAGGCTGAGCTTCCGGACACGTTGGTCAACCGGTGGGCGATGAGGCCGCCCGTGCAGGACTCGGCTACGGCGATGGTCAGTCCCTGTTCGGTCAAGAGCCGACCGACCGTCTCTTCTAAAGTACTCATGAGATCACTCCCCTGTAGTTGCAAAAATGAGGCTCCGATTCGAGATCGGGGGCCTCTTTCTAGTTTCTTACTCCACAGCGGATGACATCCAATCACGCCCGCAGACGCTTTATCTGCGGCTTCAGCGCCTTCTCCAGGCGCACCATCGCGTCTATCATCGCCTCCTGGATTTCTGGCCAGCGGTCGCGGTCAGCCAGTCCGCCCAAGGTCAAGACGTGGCGGATGCGACAAGCCCGACGGTCATCAAGCCGTTGCCACTCAAGCGGTTCGCCAAAAGCTTCCTCGACTTGTTCTTTGCTCGCGAAGAGCTGGTCAAAGATATGTTTGTTTGCTTCCGCCTCGCCCTGGTCAATGTACAGCTCAACCTGAGCATCACTCATGCGGATGACATAGTTGAACCCAAGCCCACTCTTCCCCGCCCCAGCGCTGATCCAGTGCTCTTTGCCCGGGGAGATGCGCGCGTGCAGGCTGGTGTGCTCCTTCGCTCGATCCAGCAGTTGTCCCCAGAACTCCAGCCTCAGTACATGGCGCTGAGCCAGTTCCTTCTTCTGACCGCCAATCTGCTTGGCTTCGGGACTGGGTCCGGCTACGACTGTCAATAGCGGCGCCGGGGGTGAGTCGCCGATGCGGTAAGCCTCCAGTTTCACCAAGTACAAGACCACGTCGGCTGGCAGGGTTTGGTTGAGCCAGTGGATAGCTGCTTCATGTTCAGGGCGCGGGTCGCTGGTGATCCAGATGGCGGTTTTGGCATCCAGGTTGCTCAGGTAGGTGATGAGTTTGCCCAGGTGATCGTGGTCAGTGCGCTCCAGTTGGTTTTCGATGATCACTGGGTTGCCACCCACATCCTCAGCCAAGACGTCGGCTGCGAAGATACCGGCGGCTGCCTCCTGCTCTACCAGGGAAAGAGATAGCTCCAAGGCTTCGCTCAGAAAGTCCAGATTCTCCGCCAGCCAGGTAGTAAAATCACGGGCTTCGTTGGGCCAAATCTCTCGCAAAGACACCTTTTCCAGTCTACCAATGGGCATAATACACCTCTCCAGGCTACTTACTTCCCCAACACCATCTCCTCCACTCGCCGCTTGGCGTCCTCTAACAGGCGTCGGGCATCGCGACTAGCTTGAATGCCATTCCGAATGAGACGTTTTATTTCTTCCTGAACCCCCAAGATGCGATCCGGGAACTTGAAGGTCAGGAGTTCATCTTCTCTGAACCGCGGATGGTTTGAGCCATCTTGACACCATTTGAGAACTGTCTGAACTGGGGGACAACGCAGATAAACCAACAGCAATTCTGGGGTCACCCTCTTGTTCTTGGCACGCAGCACAATGAATTCAGATGAACCGACACAGCTAGCATCATCCGGGGTTGCCACAACAGCTATTTCTTTCAGATAGGAACGCAGCCGCGACACAACCACGTCCCCTCTCTGGAACCGTTTCTTGGTGCTGCCCAATTCATAAGTTGGGACAAGTTCAACCTCATCATCGAGGAAGAATCTCAGCGCGTCAGTCAGGTCATAGTTGTAAACCATTTCTCCCGTGTCACGTTCTGGCGGGCTGAGCAACTCACGAACTGACTGGAAGCAATCACCAACCATCCTACCCGGTATCGCCTCCAACTGGCTGAGGATTTCCCATTTCTCGGGATGAAAATACTCCGCATCCAGCCGCCCTGCCGCCCACGCTTGGCTGAAATCCTGCGTGTAGGTTGACCGGTGCGAAAGGCCGAAATCATCCAACCCCAGTTCGGCCAGCAGCAGTGCCTCAGCTTCGGTGTAGAGGGCTTTGGCATCTTGCCGCATTTGGAAGGATGCTCGAAGCATTCTTTCTACTTCGAGCTGCTCGCGCTGGGAGATCCGGGGAATAGAAAGGGATTTGACGGTTTCCACAGTAATCGTTGGTTGGGCTACAACTTTTATCGCCCTTTCCAACTGCGAGAATCCCAACGCTGTGTTCATAAAGGTTGCCAAGAAGTAAGGGTTTATCGTCCGTTCGTCTAGCTGAGCCACGATAATATTGGGACTGATCGTTATGGGCTTGCCGAAATCAGGTATGATACCACAGCGAATATCGCCCACTCGGGCAAATGCTACATCTCTTGCCTTGTAGAGCGGCAAGCCCTGTGCTTCGCAATCTGCTTGGGATATAAAGACAAGATTCTCGTCCTCAACAGTTGCATGCTCAATGTTGAACGGACGCAATACAATTACCCCGTCGTCAACATAGAGACTCTTGAGTAAGTTCGATCCAAAAGGCCCACTGTTGATATTCAGGGCAAGATTCTCAAGGCGATCACATCCGATTCCGCTTAACGTCCTCTCCAAACTGAGATATTTGGGCTGGTGATACTCTGGTTCAAATCGCAAATCTGAGGGCACGCTTGACCATTGCACAACACTCCACACTGCTATCGTCTCTGCCCCGGCGGTGAATGTCTCCAACGTCCACGGCTCACCGTCGGGGCGTTTCAGAAAGGGCGGTCTTCGTCCTTCCAGAAGCTCAAACCCTGCTCTTTGGCGAAGATCACAAAGGCAGTGGCTATCTCGTCCAAGTCGTGATCAACGATCAGGTGCCCATGCTTGTCCAACAGGCGGTGGCCCTGCTCGTCGGTCTGGTAGACGTAATTGCCGGAGTTGTCCTTGCCGCTCTTCTTCGAGGTGGCAAAGAAGATGGGGTAATCGTCCACGCGGGGGCAGAGGGGGCCAGCTTCGGGGTCGTCGTTCCACTTCTGCACAAAGAGCAGACTGGTCTTGGTGCCGGTGTGCGGCTTGAAGGTGTTGTTGTCCAAACCCACCACCGCCAGGATGCGGCACTCGCGGGCGATGAACTCCCGGATGTAGGCATCGCTGGTGTTGTTGAAGCGCCCCTGGGGCAACACAATCGCCATCCGCCCGCCGGGCTGCAGGAACTCCAGGTTGCGCTCGATAAACAGAATGTCGCGCCCCTGTTTGGCCGCCAACTTGTCGCGCCCTCGTCTGGCGAGTTCGTACTGGTGCAGGATTCTGCGCTCGCGGATGTCACCGGCAAAGGGCGGATTAGTCATCAGCACATCAAAGTTGAAGTAGCGGTAGTGCTCCTGATTCCAGCGGTTCTGCTCAGGGTCATTGGGGAAACGGCGCAGACGGTCGCGCAATCCCACCTGCACGGTGTCATCCCACAGGTAGGAAGCCAGGGTATTGGCCCGGTAGACGTTAGTGCGCCCATCTCCTGCGATCAGGTTCAGCGCCTGGGCGATTTTCACTGCCCTCGCGTCGAAGTCAACGCCGTAAACTTTGGTGCTGGCGTACTCCCGCTGCCACTGGCTTGGCCCCTGGGCATTTAGCTCCTCACCCCACACCCAGAAAGTGGCGTGCACCGTGAAGCCACAACTCCCGCACGCCGGGTCTATGACGTATTCGTCGAACGTCGGATTGAGCATCTTGACCGCCATGTCAATGACGTGGCGGGGGGTGAAGTATTGTCCCTTTTTGCCCTTGCCCACCTCAGTCATCAAGTACTCAAAGGCTTCGTCAATGATCTGCAGGTTGGAGTTGAAGAGCTTAATGTCCTGGAGGAAGGAAACGCAGGTCGCCAAGTGAGCCGGCGTCAGGTCAATCTTCTCGCCGGGCAGAAAGATTCCTCTCCACTGGTCTTTGGCCCGATTGAACAGGCTGTTAATGCGATTATAGAACGCCTGTTCATCCGGGTCATCCAAGACGCGGAATTGGAGATACTGGCCACCTGGACGGGCAGCGTGCCACTCGTCGTACAGCTTGGCGTAGATCAGCTTGAACACTTCTTCAAAAGCGTCCACGCCAGCGTTGGCCAGCACCAGGTTCTCCAGATCAAGGATCACGTCTTTCAAAGACAGCCGTTCAGTGACCAGCTTGTCGCGCTCGGACAGTTGGGCCAGCGTCACCTTCTCAGCAGCGATAGCCTGGAGCGTTTGGTGAACATTGGGGATGTCACTCAAGCTGTGGTAGAGGTTGGGATCCACACGATGCATGACCACGATCTCTCCGCCGTTGGTCCACACACCGATGGGTGATCCTTCGGCGTTGCAGTAACTCCTCAACTGCTCGATGCCGTCCTGCCGCTTGGGTTTCTTGACCTCAACGATGATGTAGGCTGCTTCAGGGTCATCCGCGTGCATCACCACGATGTCAGCCCGCTTCTTGCCCATTCCAGAGCCAAAGAAGACCGGTTTCTCCACCTGGATGCGCTCCTTGGGATAACCGTAGCCGTCTATCAACTTCTTGATGTAGAGCTGGCGGACAATCTCTTCCGGGTAGGCGCGACGATCTCGTCCTGACGCCAGGCATTTTAGGTAGGGGTAACCGCGCTTCTCAAAGAGTTGGTCTTCCAGCCAAGCGATGGCGTCGCGGTGAAAGATGGCCAGTTCGTATTGATCGGCCTTTTCGCGTAGGATGTCAGCAATCCGATAAGTTGGTTTGTTCATAGCCTTCCTCGCTTACAGTTAGTCAGCTTCCAAACTCCCCTCATCTATGCATCTGGAATTGTAACCCAGATGAGAGATATGGTCAAGTCGGCACGGCAGCCCTGGTTTTTCACGCGCTACCAACACGAAGTCACTTGACTAAAAGGCGAAAATCAACGACAATAGACCCGGCACGAATGAACACTATCGAATAAGGAGAATGCACCATGAAGACAACCCAAGAGTTCATCGGAAGCTTGCGTGAGCTCAAGCGCGAGCTGTATGTCCTCGGCGAGAAGGTGGCGAACGCCACCGAGCACCCCATCCTCCGCCCTTCCCTCAACGCGCTGGCTAAGACCTACGAGATGGCTCACGATCCGCGCTACACGGAGCTGTTCGTGCGCCAGGGGCTGGACGGCGAACGGGTCAACTGCTTCACCAGCCTGCACCATAGCACCCAGGACTTGCTGAACAAGGTCAAGGCGCTGCGCATCCTGGGCCAGGAAACGGGCACCTGCTTCCAGCGCTGCGTGGGATGGGACGCTCTCAATGCGCTGGAGAGCAC
>CAYNWI010000084.1:5341-8980 GCA_964400825.1 uncultured Anaerolineae bacterium
GGAGACCGCAGCCTGCGCCCCAGCCAGCAGGCGGACCCCGACCTGTTCCTCCACGCGGTGGAGCGCCGCTCCGACGGGATCGTCGTGCGCGGCGCCAAGGCCCACCAGACCGGCGCCGTTTTCTCCCACGAGATCATCGTCATGCCCACGCTGTCCATGCGCGCCGACGACCAGGACTACGCCGTCGCCTTTGCCAGTCCGAGCGACGCCGACGGGATCATTCACGTCCTGGGTCGTCAGTCCTGCGACACGCGGAGACTGGAAGGCTCACGCCTGGACGTGGGCAACGCCACCTTCGGCGGGCACGAGGCGCTGGTCATCTTCGACGATGTCTTTGTGCCCAGCGAGCGGGTCTTCATGGACGGCGAATGGCCATTCTCCCGCGTCCTGGTGGAGCGATTCGCCGGCTACCACCGCCAGAGCTACGGGGGGTGCAAAGTCGGCGTGGGGGACGTGCTGATCGGGGCTGCGGCCACGGCCACTGAGTACGCGGGCGTGGCCAATGCTTCGCACGTCAGGCGCAAACTGGCCGAGATGATTCACCTCAACGAGACGCTCTACGCCTGCGGCCTGGGCTGCTCTGTCGCAGGCACGGCCATGCTTTCAGGAACCTACCTGGTGGACCTCCTGCTGGCCAACGTCTGCAAGCAGAACGTGACCCGTTTCCCCTACGAGATGGCGCGGCTGGCCGAAGACCTAGCCGGCGGGCTGATGGTCACCATGCCCTCGGAGAAAGACCTGAATCATCCGGAGATCGGGCCTCTGGTGGAGAAGTACCTGCGCGGGGTGGCCGACATCCCGACCGCTGACCGGATGCGCATCCTGCGCCTGCTCGAAAACCTCACCCTGGGCACAGCCGCCGTGAGCTACCGCACCGAGTCTATGCACGGGGCAGGCTCGCCTGAGGCGCAGGTGATCATGATCGGCCGGCTGAGCGACCTGGAAGCGAAGAAAGCCCTGGCGAAACGTTTGGCCGGCATCAGTCTTTAGACCGGCACCCGTCAGAATACCTCAAGCGCGCCAGCCGCGCAGCCCCCATAGCAACACGACCAGCGCCAACCCACCAACGGCAGCCGAGACAAAACCGGTCGCCAGCAGCCCGCCGGCCAGCCACACGGGGCCACCGACCAGCGCACCCATCACCCGCCCGATGCTGATCGCCGCCACGTTGGACGACATCATCGTCGCCCGCGCAGCGGGGAGGATCTCGGTGAACAGGGAGAAAGCAGTGACGATGGTGAACTCAAAAGTGAGAAAGGTGAGGAACAGCCCCATCAGCGCCAGCGGCAGGGTGCGCCCCATCAGCGGCAGCAGGACGTAGCTCAGCGCCGACAGCATCGAGCCGGCGATAATCGCTCGCTTCAGCCCCAACTGATCGGCGATAGAAGCGGTGAGTCCCTCGCCCAGGAGCTCGGCCACGCCGATGACGGTGGTGGCCGCCCCCAGCACTGCCACGCTCAGGCCGAAAGCTGACTCCAGCCAGAGGCCGTAGACCACGAACAGGTTGTCGTTGGCTGCACTGATCAAAAGGCCAAAGCCCAACGCGCCCAGAGCTGCCCGCTCCCTGCTCAGCCGCCGCCAGGCCTCGCGAAAACTGGGCAGACCCTCGGTGCGGTGCTGCTGACGACCATCGCCAGGGATGAGTACCGCCAGCGCGACCAGGCTAAGCAGGCCCAGCCCACCCAGCACGAAAAAGGGCGCCCGCCACCCCAGCCGCTCCATCAGCAGGCCGACCAGCGGCAGGCCCACCAGGGCACTCCCGGCCCAGGCGAATTCCAGCATCCCGATGGCCAGGCCCCGGCGTTGGTAGGGCACACGTTCGCCCACGTAGGCGTGCAAAGCCGGATCGAAAATGCTTTTGCCCAGCCCGGCCAGGAACAGGGCCAGCAACACCACACCGTAGGCCGGCAGCAACCCGCCGGCCAGCATGCCGCCGGTGAGCATCGTCAGCCCGGCCAGCATCATCACCCGATAGCCCCAGCGATCCCCCAGCGGACCGAAGACCGGACTGAGCACCCCGGTCACCTGGTTGACGGCGATGAGGGAGGTGATGGCAGTCAGCGGCACGCCCAATCCCCGGCTCAGGGCCGAGGCAAACGGGTAGACGAAACGTCGAGAGGTATTGATAATCAGCCGGGCCAGAGTAGCCGCGCCGAGCTGCAGGATCGTTTTGCGCTGAAGGGAATACGATTTCGAGTTCAAACGATTTACTTCCAACTCCTCTCGTCAGGCACATCAGATTGTAGCCCAGATGAGTGATTTGGTCAAGGGAGCGCTCTGGGCCTGGCCCCTGATCCGCAATTGCAGAGCGCGATTTGTCGTGCTATAATTACAGCAAGGTGATGAGAGTCGTTACCGACTGGGGGATTGGAGTCTTCGTATGCTGGATCGAATAAAGCAGGCCACCGCTGGCTATCCGCGTCAGTTCTGGCTGCTGTTCTGGGGTATGCTGATCAGCGCTGCTGGCGGCAGCATGATCTGGCCTTTTCTGACTATCTACATGCGCCAGCAGTTGGACATCCCATTGACCACCGTGGCCCTACTGCTCACGCTGAACGCGGCCGCCGGGCTGGCCACCACCACCGTCGCCGGCCCGGCCGTGGACCGCTTCGGTCGCAAAGGGGTCATGGTGCTGAGCCTGGCCGTCAATGGCGCCACCCTGCTGGCGATGAGCTCGGCCGACACGCTGCAACTGTGGGTCATCCTGATGGCCATCAACGGCGCCTTTAGCCCGCTATTTCGCGTCGGGAGCAACTCCATGGTGGCCGATCTGATCGAGCCTGGCCGACGGGCCAGCGCCTACGCCTTGCTGCGCATGAGCAACAACCTGGGCGTGGCCATCGGCCCCTCGGTCGGCGGATTTGTCACCGCCGCGTCCTACGCGCTGGCCTTTTACATCGCGGCCGGGGCAAACGCCATCTTCACCCTGCTGGTGCTGTTCTTCGTGGCCGAGACCGTGCCGCAAAAGCAGGCCGCCGCCGACCAGCCCCCCACCGAGGGCGGCTACGGCCAGGTGCTGCGCGACCGACCGTTCCTGGCCTTCTGCGGAGTGTACACCCTGGCCGGGATGGCCCACGTCATGATGATGGTGCTCCTGCCGGTGTACGCCAAGGAGAACTTCGGCGTGCCGGAGAGCCAGTACGGCTTCATCATGGCTACCAACGCGGCAATGGTGGTGCTGTTCCAATACGCCATCACACGGGTCACCGAGCGCTACCACCACCTGCCAGTGCTGGCGATTGGGTCGCTGTTCCTCGCCCTGGGCACAGGCAGCGTGGCGCTGGGGTGGAACTTCCCGACGTTCCTGGCCAGCATGGTCATCCTCACCATCGGCGAGATGATCGTGATCCCCACGTCCACGGCACTGACCGCCAATCTGGCGCCGCCCACCATGCGGGGTCGCTACATGAGCGTCTACGGCCTGACGTGGGGGATCGGGTTCGGCATCGGACCGGTGGTCGGGGGCTTCCTCAACGACAACCTGGCTCCGGTGGCCATCTGGTACGGCGGCCTGGTGATGGGGCTGGTGGCCACGTTGGGGTTCGGCCTGCTGGCGCGAGCGCTGCGGACGGGGGAAGCACGATCAAGGAGGGAAAACGACAATGAAAGTAGCCATCATCGGCCCGACCAATGTCCCAA
>CAYNWI010000085.1:0-8954 GCA_964400825.1 uncultured Anaerolineae bacterium
TGACTGCTTGGAGATAATGCAAACAATACCTGACGAGTTTGTTGATTTGATCATTACCTCCCCGCCTTACAATTTTGGCCTGGATGATTATGAAGGACACGATGATACCAGGAGTTGGGAAACGTATTTCCAATGGCTATATGAAGTCTTCGCCGAATGCTATCGAGTTCTCAAGCACTCTGGACGCATTTGCGTCAACGTTCAGCCTTTGTTTTCCGATTACATTCCCATTCATCATATCGTCTCCCAGCAACTTCGGGATCTAGGCCTTTTGTTCAAAGCGGAGATACTTTGGGAGAAGCACAATTATAACTGCAAATATACCGCCTGGGGTAGCTGGAAGAGTCCCAGCATGCCTTACCTTAAGTACACCTGGGAGTTCGTAGAGGTCTTCTGCAAAGGTGAGTACAAAAAGGTCGGGCGAGCGGAGAACATAGACATTACAGGCGATGAATTCAAAGAATGGGTCTATGCCAAATGGGATATTGCCCCTGAGTCGAGAATGAAGGAGCTAGGCCACCCAGCAGTATTCCCCGAAGAAATCCCCTATCGCTTGATTAAATTGTTCAGTTACAAAGGTGATACGGTTTTAGATCCATTCAATGGAGTAGGGACAACGACTCTCGTGGCTGCAAAACTAAAGAGAAATTACGTTGGCATTGATATTTCAGAAAAATACTGTCAAAAGGCACGTGAGAGACTCCGAAGGTACCAACTGTCGCTATTTTAGGAGGGAAGTCTTTGAACTGGCTTGTTCACCAACGCAATTTAGACACCAAAATAACGCCAGCGAATTTCGAGGCAAAAGGCTTGGATTTGGCAATCCAAGCCGAGCGGATTTGGGACAATTGAAATTCTGGAACTTCCTAAGTTGATGGGTTAACGAGGCAGCGAGTTCCTCAATTAACTCGTTGCCTCATTACTCATCACCTCCTCGTAGATGTCTTCGCCCGTTTGCTCGGTGATCCAACTCGCGGCCAGGCGAAGGTCTCGCTTGAAGCCTTCCTCCAGCGAGATGCCGGTGGCCTCTCTGACCAGAGAGGTGGCTTTGGCGGCGTAGGCGATGACGTAGCGAGGCTCCAGGCGGCTTAGGTCCTCGAAGAAGAAGCCGCAGCTAGTGTACATGGCCTGGCGGTAGTATTGGGCCTCCAACAAGGTCAATATCCGCTTCGCTTCCCCCTCGGTAAGCTTTCCGTCGGCCTGCTGAGCCAGGAAGGCCCTCCCTTCTATCTCCCCCAGCACCACCCGGATGTAGTCATTCCGCAACTGCCAGGGGTCAGCCACCCACCTCTCGACCTCGTCCTGATAGAGAGCGTCTATATCCTGGGCCAGGCGGTCCAAGGCTGCCCGCAGGTGGCACTTCCAACTGCTGTCGCCCTGGGTGCAGGTGCAGCCCTCCCGCCAACGAGCCACGCCGTGCCCGCAGCTCCACGAGGTGCCATCCACGATTTCAACCTCCGCCACAGGTGGATGCTCCTGCAGATAGCGAGCCAGGAGTGTTACCTCGTGACCCACGCCGGCGGCTTCTTCGTACAGCAAGTCGTGCAGGAAACGCTCCCCTCCCCGATGATGATGACCAAAGGTTTCGCCATCTATAGCTATGAGGCACAGCCCCTCTCCGCCTGACAAGAAGTTCTCAGTAAAGTCTTTGGCGCTATTGGTCAGCTCTGGATCGAAGGCCAGGCGATTGGACAGGGCCTCATCTCTAAAAAAGATGGCCACC
This sequence comes from uncultured Anaerolineae bacterium, assembly GCA_964400825.1. Taxonomy (GTDB): domain Bacteria; phylum Chloroflexota; class Anaerolineae; order VGOG01; family VGOG01; genus CAYNWI01. The sequence continues at coordinate 1,724 of CAYNWI010000085.1, forward strand.
TCTCGGCCACGCGGCAGCCGCACTCGGTAGGGTCCGGCGCCGTCGAGCTGACCCCTTGCCTGGTGGGGGGAGAGGATGGTGAAGGCGACGCCCTGGCTGGCTAACACCTCCAGGGTCTCCTGGTCCACGGCCATCTCTGGCAGCCACATCCCCAGGGGCTGGTGGCCGAAGCGATGGCGGAAGTCGGCCACGCCCCAGACGATTTGGGTCTCTTTGTCGCGTCGGGCGGCCAGGGGGAGGATGGTGTGGTTGTAGGCCTGGGCGAGGGCGTTGCCCACGCCGTGGGCAGCCTGGTTGCGCCGGTCGGCCTCGACGATGCGCTGGTAGGTGGAGGGATCGTGGCCCTCCAGCCAGGCGGCTAAGGTGGGGCCGAGGTTGAAGCTCAGAGCATCGAAGTTGCCCAGCTCTGCGTTGGGGCGGTAGCACTCGGCGTTGACCTTCTCGCTGAAGTTAGCGAAGGGGTTGGCTCCATCCTCAAGGGGTATGGTCATAGTGAAAGGGTCCTCTCGAGGAGGCTGGTAGAAGTGTCCGTGAATTACAAACTTCAAACTTCAAACCTCAAAACTAGGCTTTGAACTTTGGATTTCGGATTTGTCAACATGCCCACAGGATCAAGCCGGGCTCGTAGGGGTTGCTCAGGTCCTCGTGGCAGGGGAGTATCCAAAGGGCGTAGCCGTAGCGGCCACCGGTGCGACAGGGAATCGCGCCGACGAATATGTGGCTCCCATCTCCATTGGGCTTCTCCCATTTCATGGCCACAACTTCACCCTGTGGGATTTCTCCCTTTATGTCGAGAGGACCATAACAAAGCTGCACCGTCACGTCCTCAGGCTCAAGGGCACCCAGATATACCTGAGCCTGCACCTGTAGATTAGCGCCTACTTTTAGCTCGGACGGCACCTCTGCTTCTACGCTATCCACCCGGATCTCCGACCAGTGCTCCTGGAGAAGCGATTTCCACTGTGCCAGGGCCTTCGCCCGCGCCATCTCGTCCTCGGCCAGGTGCCGATACCGCTGGGCCGCAGGCAGGTAGAAACGCTCGGTGTACTCCCGAACCATGCGATTGGTATTGAACACTGGACAGATGGCTCGCATGGCGGCTTTCATCCGAGCGATCCATTGGTGCGGAAGCCCGTTGGAGTTGCGATCGTAAAACAGTGGCACGATCTCTTTCTCTAAGAGATCGTAGATGGCCCTGGATTCGATGTCGTCCTGATAATTGAGGTCTTCGTACAACTCGCCCCTGCCGATGGCCCAGCCGGTGTCGGGCTTATAAGCCTCATCCCACCAGCCATCGAGGGTGCTCACGTTGATGACGCCGTTGGGGGTGGCCTTCATTCCGCTGGTGCCGCTGGCCTCCCGGGGACGAAGCGGGGTGTTGAGCCATACGTCTGCCCCCTGAACCAGATAGCGGGCAATGCACATATCGTAGTCCTCGATGAAGACCATCCGTCGCCGAAACTTCTCCTGTCGGGAGAGATGGACAATCTGCTGGATAAGCTCTTTGCCCGGGTTGTCGTGGGGATGCGCCTTCCCCGCGAAGATGATCTGAACAGGGCGATTCTTGTCGTTCAGGATGCTGGCCAGCCGGTCCGGATCGCGCAGGATCAGGGTGGCGCGCTTATAGGTGGCGAAGCGACGGGCGAACCCGATGGTCAGGGCTTCGGGATCCAGCGCTTCGCTCGCCCTCTCTATCTCGGACGGGGGGGCGCCTCGCTTGTCGAGCTGCTCGCGCAGCCGCCGCCGGACGACGGCCACCAGTCGCTCCCGCCGCCTCTCGTGAGTGCGCCAAAGCTCCTCGTCGGGGATCTCATCCACCCGCTCCCAGATGGTCTGGTCTGCCGGGTGTGCCGACCAGCGAGGTCCCAGGTAGCGGTCATAAAGTCCAGCCATGTCCAGGGAGATCCAGGAGGGGACATGGATACCGTTGGTGATCGAGGTGATGGGCACCTCGTCCTCAGGCACGCCTGGCCAGATCCCCCGCCACATCCTGCGCGAGACCTGGCCGTGCAGCCGGCTCACTCCGTTGGCGTGGGCTGCCAGGCGCAGGGCGAGGATGGCCATGCTGAAGAGCTCTCGATTGTCCGCCGGATTCTCGCGTCCTAAGGCTAGAAATTCCTCCCGTGAGAGTCCAAACAATCCGTAGTAAGGGGAGAAGTATTTGTCCATGAGCTGAGGCGGAAACCTATCAATCCCCGCCGGGACGGGAGTGTGGGTGGTGAAAACGTTGCCGGCCGAAGCGGCCTCCCGGGCCTCCACGAAGGAGAGCCCTTGCTCCTCCATGAGAATGCGGATCCGCTCCAGAGCCAGGAATGCGGAGTGGCCCTCGTTCAGGTGGCAGATGGTGGGGCGAATCCCCAGGCTCTCCAGGGCGTGGATGCCGCCGATGCCCAGCATGATTTCCTGCTGGATACGCATCTCCAGATCCCCGCCATATAGCTCGTCGGTGATGTCCTGATCCTGGCGGCTATTGGCCGGGATGTTGGTATCCAGCAGGAAGAGGGGCACCCGGCCGACCTGAGCGCGCCACACCTGAGCCGTGACCTGGCGACCAGGGTAATCAACCTGGACGGTCAGCGGTGCTCCGTCCTCCCCCTGCTCCAGTTGTACTGGCAGGTTGTAGAAATCGTTCTGCGGGTACAACTCCTGTTGCCAGCCATCGGCGTTCAGGTACTGACGGAAGTACCCCTTCTGATAGAGAAGGCCTACTCCCACCAGAGGCAGGCCCAGGTCGCTGGCCGATTTTAGGTGACCGCCAGCCAGGATCCCCATGCCCCCGGCGTAGTTGGGTATGCAGTCGGTAAGCCCAAACTCGGCCGAGAAGTAGGCGATGCTCGGCTCCCCGGGCGCGCCGTAAGCTTTCTTGTACCAGGTGTTTTGGCTATTGATATAGCGGTCGAACTGTTGAGCGATCCGCTCCAGATGGGCCAGGAACCCGTCGTCCTCGGCGGCCTCCTCCAGTCGCTCCTGCTTGATGGTTCCCAGCATCAGCACAGGATTATGACCGGACTCCTCCCAGAGATCGCGGGCCAGGCGACGGAAGAGATCAATGGCCTCCAGGTTCCAGCACCACCAGAGATTGTAGGCCAGATCCCGGAGGCGCTCCAGCTTGGTCGGCAAAGAGGGAATGATAGTGAAAGTGTAGATAGGTTGCATAGTTTCTTGCCTCTTCTAATGTGATGTAGGGGTACGGACGCTTGCCCGCAGCGCGGCCACGTTTGCGGCCACCGACGCATGCTCGTTGTAGATACTCGATCCGGCTATCAGCACCGTGGCGCCCGCGCTCACGACCAGCGGCGCGGTGGTCGAGTCTATCCCGCCGTCCACGGCGATGGGTGTGTCCAGCCCGCGCTCTCCCAGCATGTGCCGCAGGCGGCGAATCTTATCCAGTTGGCTGTGGAGGAACGGCTGCCCGCCCCAACCGGGGTTGACCGTCATCACCTGGAACAGGTCGGCCAGGGGCAGCACTTCTTCGAGAACGGACAGCGGCGTGCCAGGGTTGATGGCCACGCCCGCCTCAATCTTGAGTTCACGGATAGACTGCAACGTGCGGTGAAGATGGGGGCAAGTTTCCTGGTGCACGATCAGGCGGTCTGCTCCGGCGTCCGCGAACGCGGCCAGGTGTCGTTCCGGCTCGACGATCATCAGGTGCACGTCCAGCGGCAGGCTCACCAGTGGGCGCAGCGCGCGCACCACGCCCGGCCCGAAGGTGATGTCGGGGACAAAGCTCCCATCCATCACGTCCACCTGAATGGCATCAACCCCGGCGGCCTCGGCCTCGCGGGCCTGCTCGCCCAGCCGCGCAAAATCGGCTGATAGGATGGAAGCCTCGATCACGATCATTGTATTCTCCTTCCCGATGGTCACCAGCCCTTCTAAATCCCCCGCAATCTCAACCACAGCTCTGTTTGCCAGCTTTGCCCCGGGACCAGGTTGATTCTCCAGTGAGGCAGCAAACAGGATCCCTGATAAACCCGCTCGAAGCCGGCCTCCGAGTTGGAGATGGTTTCGATGGGGAAGCGCCAGAGGGTGGCCGGCTGACCGAATCCCAGCTCGATCTCCATCCCCAGCATCTGGCTGATCAGCCTCAGGTTATCCACGTCCTCCCACTGGCCCTTGGAGTTAAGGGCTGCGTTCTCTTCATCAAGATCAAGGAGAGTGTAATAAGCATCGGGGCCGTCCCCGCCCAGGATAGCGAAGTTGAATTCCACCCCAAAGCAGACACTCACCGCTTCCTGGCCGGTATTAGTCAAGACGTAGGTGGCTTTCAGGTCGGTGCTGTCGGCAGAGACTTCGATTCTTTTCTCCACCCGCAGGGGCGACGTGCGCTCGTCGCGCCAGACGTGGCCGTCGCGAGCGAGCTTCAGGGTCAGGCGACCGCCGCCTTCTTCCACCTCATAGCTGTAGGGCTGATCCACGAAGTCGCCAACCTCACCGTACTGGCAGCGGTAGAAATCATCCAGGGTCGTACCGGGGTGCAGGAAATGATCAATGAAGCTGGAGCGGCGGTACCAGTCGTAGAAGAGCTTCTCGTGCAAGTCCTCCTCCTTGACCCGCACCCTGGCCGTGTGGATGGTCTCCGTTCCCCCTCCCTCGCCGGCTACCACTGTCTCGCCTCTACGTCCCGCTTCGAGCAGATCCTGGTGATAGCCCTCAGGGCGGCGGCTGAGGGTGTTAAGCAGGTTGTAGCGCCGGGAGCGCCAATCCCACTCGAACAGGCTGCCCCCGACGATGGGATCGAAGTAGAGATTCATGGCATCGCTGGAGAGGAGCACCTCAGGGCGGCTATCGCGGTCAAGGTCGAACTCCCGCCACTCGATCCAAGAGCCATTGGGATGCCGTTGGGCATCGGCCAGGTTCTCGGCGGCAATGAGGTGATCGTAGTTGGCCACGCGGATGTGAAAGAGGTAGATGCCACCGAAGACGCCGTGCCAGTAGGGACAGTTGCACTGCCCGGCCCAGAGGTGGTCGCGAGCAGCGAGTAACGAGTTAACGAGTGACTCGTTACTCAGTGCCTCGTTAACTTTCTCCGACACCAACAGCATCTTCTTGTGCATGGTGTTGATCTCAGGATACTTGACCATGAAATTGCGCCAGAAGCCGCCCTTGATGAACCGCAGTACGTCCCTCCGCCCCTCATCCTCCAGCCGGTGCTTCAGGTGGACGATCTCCCCGGAGAGCCTGGCCGGCAGTGCCCATTCGGTCATCTCGTCGTAAGAAGCGGTGGGGAGATAGACGCGGCCCAGGGCGGGAAATCTCTCGGCGTACTCGCCGGGAGTGATGGTCGTGAGCCAGGCGGAATTCCGTTCCAGAGCACGGAAGAACTCCTCTATCCAGCCCTGCTGACCGCGCTGCCTCAGCCAGCAGTACTCGTAGGTGCCGGGCCACAGGCCGAACTTCTCGCCATCGTCGCCCATCACCGCCACCTTCGGGCTGACACGGCCTGTGTCCTCGGCCTCGCTCCGCAGCCAGGCGATGACCTCGTCCACCGAGGCCCAGGGGATGGTGTAGCGCAGGTGCTTGGAGGTGCCGAAGATCTTGAGGGTGATCCCCTGCTCCTCGGTGACGTAGTAGCCAAAGAGGTGCTCGTCCTCCAGCCCCACGTACTTGAAATGGGTGTCATCCACGATGGTGTACTGGACTCCCGCCTCGGCCAGGGGCTTGGCCAGGTGGGGCTCCCAGACCCGCTCGGCCAGCCAGGCCCCCGTGGCCTCGTAGCCGAAGTCATCTCGCACCGCCTGGGTGAGCTTCTCGATCTGGCCTCGTTTGTCGGCATCGTAGAGGGCCACCAGAACGGGCTCGTAGTAGCCGCCAGTCATCATCTCCACCTGGCCGCGAGCTACCAGGGCGCGGATGCGCTCGATCAACTCCGGCCGGTTCTCGGCGATCCAGTCGCGCAACGACCCCGTGTAGTGCAGAGCCATCTTGACGGTGGGGTGGCTCTCCAGGCTCTCGATCATCGGCTCGTAGGCCACGTCGCAGCCCCTCTCGAAGACCCACCCAAAGTTACCCACGGGCTGGTGATTGTGGATGGCCAGTGCAAGGTAAATGTGTTTCAAATTTCCAACTCCTCTTGCTTGAATCTTAGAGCTTGGTGATACAATTCCACGTATTTCCGGGCCGAGGCTCGCCACGAGAAGTCGGCCTTCATCCCCCGTACCATCAGGGTTCGCCAGGTGTCTTCATGGCGATAGGTCTCCACGGCCTTCTTCACGGCAGCCAGCAAGGCTTCTTCGCTGTAGTCTGAAAAGGCGAAGCCGTTGCCCTGGCCGGTGGTGGGGTCGTAGTCCTGAACGGTGTCGGCCAGGCCACCGACGCTGCGCACGATGGGCACGCTGCCGTAGCGCATAGCGATGAGCTGCCCCAGGCCGCAAGGCTCGAAGCGCGAGGGCATGAGAAAGGCGTCACTGCCAGCGTAGATGCGCCGCGCCAGGGCACCGTCGAATTTGAGGAAGACCGCGGCCTGGCCCTGATACTTCCCGGCCACGTTAGCAAAAATCCTTTGGTAACGCTCGTCGCCCGTGCCCAGGAGGACGAATTGGAGGTCCAGCTCCATCAGTTGGTCGCTGGCCTCGGCCAGGATATCGAAGCCCTTCTGATCAGCCAGGCGGGAGATCATGCCGACCAGCAGGATGTCAGGGTCCAGGGGGAGTCCTGCTTCCCGCTGCAGGGCCAGCTTGTTCTCCACCCGCCCCCCCTTCATCCCCCCCAAAGTTGGGGGGGAAAGAGAGGGAGCAGCGTCGTAGTTGACAGCGATGTCTCGGTCGGTGGCCGGGTTCCAGGCCTCGTAGTCCAGGCCGTTGAGGATGCCGAACAGGCGGTCCCGGCGCTGGGCCAGAAAGGGGTGCAGCCTCTCGCCGTACTCAGGAGTGAGGATCTCCTGAGCGTACCTCTCGCTCACCGTGTTGATGACGTCGGCGAACAGAATGCCCCGGGCCATCAGGACGACCAGCCGGCTCAGATCATCGTCGGTGGGATGGGGGATGAGGCCGTAATCGGCCAAGCCGGCGAACTCCAGCAGCTCAGGGCCGAAGATACCCTGGTAAGCCAGGTTGTGGATGGTAAAGGCGGTCGCAGTGTCGGCGAAAAGAGGATCGTCCTGGTAAATCGTCTTCAGCCAATTGGGGATGATGCCGGTGTGCCAGTCGTTGCAGTGGATAACGTCCGGCTGCCAGCCGAGCTCCTTGAGCATCTCCAGGGCAGCTCGGCAGAAGAAGACGAAGCGCTCTCC
>CAYNWI010000086.1:0-8938 GCA_964400825.1 uncultured Anaerolineae bacterium
CCTATGTGCCGCCTGCTCTCAATGCTCAACCATCGCTAGCAGGCTGAGCAGTTACTTTGCGGTTAAATCCTGGCCTCTGCCGGAGCCTCGACCCAAGCAGGCTGCGGCAGCAGTGACAGGAATAACCTTGTAGTCGTATTCTTAATCCACCGCCAGTGAATCCAAAAGTGGACCACTGCTGCGCCGATGAAGACCACTCCGGCCCAGGTGTGGATCAGGTCCCAGGTCGTCCGGCTGAAGAGGAACATCGGATCCCAGCCGGCGTTCCTCCCGCCCTGGAAGCCACCCGAGGGCGCAAAAAGGAAGTAGATTCCCGAAACAGCGGTGAGCAGGAAACTGACGGCCACCACCAGGTTGATGGCCACGTTGAGCCGGGGACCTTTAGCGAGCCGGGTCTCCCTGGAGAGCAGGGCTTCTACAGTGCGCTTGCTCATCACTTTTACCCATCGCCAGTGGATGACGAAGTGGACGACAGCAGCAACGATCATCAGCACCCCACCCAAGGTGTGTAGATCGTCCCAGGTGTGCCGGCTGAAGAGGATCGTCACGCCATACCAGGGGTTGCGCCCTCCCTGATAGCCGCCAGAGGGTACAAACAGAAAGTAGATGCCCGACAGCGCAGCCACGAGCCCGCTCAGGAACACGACGGCGGCCAGCAGCCACTTATTTCGACCTCTTATAGCTTGAATCCGTTTTGCCATTTGCAGAAACCTCCTTGAAAATTCCTTTTGTCATTCTACTGGTAGTATAGCACAGAATCATGGAGATTTTGTGGAGACGGTATGGGGAAGCTGTGGAATCTGGCGGTCAGGCATGAGTGTGGTCGAACCCGCCTCGGTCGGAGACCTTCGGCGAACGCACCCTCGCTCCGATAACGCACGAAAGCCCCAGACCATCGGACGGTCTGGGGCTTTCGTTGGTAGAGCTATCTCAATTACGTCAACCTAGCTCCACCCGCTCTTCACCACTGTAGACGTGAATCTGCTGGCCGCGGGCATAGCCGATGAGGGTGATGCCCCAGGCTTTGGCCATCTCCACGGCCAGATCGGTGGGTGAGGTGCGCGAGACCAATACGGGCACTTGCATTTTGGCCGCCTTGTTCAACATCTCCGCTGAGAGACGCCCCGTGGTCAAGAGGATGCGATCCCTGGTATCAATTTCCTCCAACAAACACTGACCCTGGATCTTGTCCAGCGTGTTATGCCTGCCCACGTCTGAGGCCACGATCAGCAGCTTCTCGCCGTCGCTAAGAGCAGAGGTATGCACGCCGCCCGTGGTACGGTAGAGCTCGGCCTCCTGATAAAGCCGTCTCATCAGGCCGAGGATTTGGGACGGAGTCACTTTCAGAGTTGAATCAATCTTGTTGGCCTGCACAGTTAAGTCGGCGAAGGTGGTGCCGCCGCCACAACCAGAGGTGAGCACGCGCCTGGTCGGCATCTCAAAGTCGCGGGTCAAACGCACCTCGATCGTTTCCTCCTCGTCGCAAACCCGCAGCAGCGCCACCTCGTCCAGACCAGCGATGATACCCTCTAGATAGAGGAAGCCCAACGCCAGGTATCTCAGGTTATGGGGAGTGCAGAGGAAAGTAATCAACTCCTTTCCGTTGACGTACACCGTCACGGGGACCTCCCGCACCATCTCTTTTTCCATAGTTGTCACGTCAGTGGCAGTATAACGGCTATAGGCCAGGCTCCGGCTAGCTACAACCATCACTTCCTCCTCGCCAAGTCCCTGGCCTTCTCCAGATCAGCGGGCGTGTTGATGTTAAAAAACGAAAGGCACTGGGGATCGAATAGTTTTATCTCGTGCTCTTCGACGTAGCGCACTCGCACCTCAGGGAAGAAGTCAATGATTTTGAGGCCGCCTGCTGCCAACAGTCGCTCGATGGGCTGGAGGCATTGTTTTGAATAGATGGCGTGCAGTGGTTCTGTCAGCCCCCCAACCCTGGGTATGACCACGTCCTGACCGGAGGACAAGAGGATCATATAGCGCAGGAGCCTGAGGTCCAGAAAGGGCATGTCGCAGGCCACTACCAGGCTGTGATCGCTGTGTGCTGCCCTGAGCCCGGAATAGATCCCCCCCAGAGCTCCTTTGCCAGGAGCGATATCGCCCACCAATCTGGCCTCCAGATGATCATACCTCTGGGGCGAATTAGTGACGATGATGACTTCGTCACCGATTTGAGCCATTTTCTCCACGATGCCCTCGATGAGCACCCGGCCGCCTATGCTGAGGAAGGCCTTATCGGTACCCAGCCGCTTGCCCTTTCCCCCAGCCAACACGATGCAACTGACAGGATGTCGAACCTTGCGTTTTTCCTTATCCATCTCGCCAGTAGTATACAACAGAAAGCAACCTCTGTCTAATTTTGCGTCCAGCACCCCCAAACAAAGAGAGCGGGAGAGGAAACCCCTCTCTCCCGCCCGCGTTGACCTGCTACTCGTTGCCTCGTTGCTCATCACCCCGTCACAGGAAAATAGCACACCCCCGCTGTGCCGGGGCCGGTGTGAACGCCCAGGGCCGGTGAGAGCTCCGCTGTCAGCACCTCCACGCAGGTCAGCCGCTCCTCCACCATGGCCCGCAGCTTCTGTACCTCCTCCAGGGCCGCGGCGTGGACGAAGGCTACCTTGACCCGCCCCCGGGGGCCGACGCTCTCCTCCATCATCTCCACGATTTTGCGATAGGCCCCCACCCGTCCGCGAGCCTGCCCCAGGGGGACGATGACTCCATCCTCCATGCCAATCAGGGGCCTGATGTTCAACAGCGAGCCTACCAGGTGCTGGGCCTTGCCGATGCGCCCCCCCAGGTAGAGATAGCGCAGCGTGTCGGCGGTCTGGATCATCTTGGTGATGGGGATCATGTCCCTGACCAACTGCACGATTTCGTCCAGGCTCTGGCCAGCCAGGGCCGCCCGCGCCGCCTCGATGACCATCCAACCCTGGCAGAGGGACACGTTGCGGGTATCAATGACCTCGATGCGCAGATCGGGCCAGGCTTCCCTGGCCATCTCCCTGGCCATCACCGCCGCTTGATAGGCGCCACTGCCGAGGGAGGTCATGTGGATGCTGACGATCTCCTGGGCTCGCTGAGCCAATTCCTTGAAGGCCTCTAAATAGTCACCTGGGCCGGGGTTGGCTGTCTTGGGCAGCTCTTTGGCGGTAGTAAGCCACCGAAAGAACTCCTCCCGCTGCACGTCCACCAGGTCCCGCAGGGTTTCCTGGCCTTTGTGGAGGTAGTAGGGGACGATCTCAATGTTCAGCTCCTCGATCAACCTCTCAGGGATGCTGGCACAACTGTCTGTTAGTACGCCGACTGTAGGCATGGCACGCTCCTTTCTTTTGGAGGTTAGAGGTTGGAGATCGGAGGTTAGAGATTGGAAATTGGATATCTAACTTCCAACCTCCAACCAGGGAATCAGACCCCTCCCACTGCCACCGCGAAAACGCGCAAGAAATCCGGCGAAGTCCGCTGGTCGGGGCCGAAGCGCTCCTTGAGGCGATGGTTGCGAGCCATCTTGCGACCTCGACCGGCCATCCAGCGCTTCTCGTACTGGGCCAGAGCCTCAGCCGAGGTGTCGCCGGCGGCGACGGCCTGGGTCGCTACCTCAGCCGCCAGACGACCGGCCAGCATGGCGTTGGCGATCCCACCACCGGTCAGGGGATCCACCTGGCGAGCGGCGTCCCCCACCAGCATCAGCCCACTGGTCACCAGGCGCGGGAGCGGTGGGCTCACGGGCACACCACCGACTACCAGGGTCACCGGGCTGCCTCGGGCCAGGTGGGGTTGGCTCTCGATGAAACGGGTGAGGCAGCTCAGGGCTGAGTCCGCCGACTGGTCAGCCTGGACGCCCAGGCCCACGTTGGCCTTGCCCTCCCCTTTGGGGAACACCCAGGCGTAGCCGCTGGGGGCCACTTCCTGGCTGATATAGTAGTAGCAGCACGCGGGGTCAATTTCGATACCCGCTAACAAATATTGGGCGCAGGCCATCGCATCCTTCAAGGGCAGAGCCGTGTCCAGGCCGGCCCAGGGGCCCACCTGCGACTCCACGCCATCAGCGCCGATGACCACCGCGCACTCGATTTCCATGGCGCCGGCAGGGCCACGAGCGACCACGCCCCGCACAACGCCATTTTCCAGCAGAAGCCCTGTGGCTGCCGTCTTGACCATCACCTGAGCTCCGGCTTTGGCCGCCTCCTCGGCCAGGATGCGGTCGAAGATGCGCCGCTCCAGGATGTAGCCCTGGCGCCCCTCTGTCTGCCCGGTCAACGTTGCGGCACCCTCGACTGTGATCCGGGCCTTGCTCACCACGGCCGAGATCCAGCGCGGATCCGGCTCGATGAAGGGCACCAACAGCTCATGCGCTATCCCCTCCGCGCAGCGCACCGGCGAGCCAATCTCCTGGCGTTTCTCCAGCAGCAGAACCGAGAGGCCCAGCCTGGCAGCCTCCCTCGCCGACACCGACCCGCCCGGTCCCGCCCCCACGACCACCACGTCGTAGCGCCGTCGGACTGGCACCGCGTCGGTCTCAGCGTAGCCTTCCGCCTGCAAAGCCCCGACCGGGCAAGCGGCCAGACACAAGCCGCAGTCAACACACGTCTCGTTGATGAGCAGGCGCGTCTCCGCCAGCTTGATGGCCCCCACGGGGCAAACGCCAACACAAGCGCCGCAATAGCCACAACGATCAGCCTTGACTGTTATCACCGACCTTCCCTCCTCATGATGCCCCGCCAGTTGATTTCAGGCCAGCTACTCATCTCAAACCCATTCTACATTACTTGCCGAGGGATGTCAAGCTCGCCAGGCCGCTGGCTGACTGACCTCACGGTAGCTACTCACCTGCTCCCGCTGGACCCTAGTCCAGCGGCCTCGGCGGTCGCTCTGGCTCTGGCCAGGTGCATGTTTCACAGTTTTCGACGTTGATTATCGTTGTTGGAGCAGCGGACTAGGGTCCGCTGCGAGCATAAGGTGAGTGGTCAAACCTCAAGGATCGTGTAGGCCGTGGGCAGGAACTCTTTGCCCAGCAGCTCGCGGGCGATGATCAGGCGCATGATGTTGGGAGTGCCTTCAGCGCCGATGGAGTAGGAGCGGATGCCTCGGATGCCCATCTCCACCGGACATTCTTTGGTGTAGGCCATCGCGCCGAACCAGTCGGCGACCTCGTTCATGATCTTGAAGCCCAGCACCGGCGCGCGCAGCTTGGTCATGGCCGCCGCCAGCGCGATGTCGTGGTGGGTGGCGGCTTCGTGCTGGTACTTCTGATCCATCGTCCAGGCTGCCTGGTAGGTGATCAGCCTGACTTCCTCCAGCTCGGTGTAGAGATCCGCCAGGGGGAATTGGACGCCCTCGAAGCTGGCCAGCGGCCGACCGAACGCCTCCCGCTGCTTGATGTGATCCATCCCCAGTTCCAGCGCCGCCTGGGCTGCCCCCACGCAGGTCGCGCCGATCAGCGTGCGCGCGGCGGAAAAACCTTCCATGGCGTGGTAGAAGCCCCGGTTGAGCTCGCCCACCTGGTGGCGGGCCGGCAGGCGCACGTCCTCCAGGGCGAAGCCGCCGGTGGAGATGCCCATGCGCCCCAGGTCCTCGAAGAAAGTGGGACTGAGGCCCTTCGTCCCCTTGAGCGGCACGGCGAAGAAGGTGAAGGCCCTGTGCCCGGCTGCCGGATCGGGGTCGGTGCGGGTCAGCATCAGGTGGATGCCGCCCCATTCCAGCGACTCGCGCACGCCGCTGATGAATACTTTTTCGCCGTTGAGCACCCACTCGTCGTCATCCTGCGCGGCGCGGGTGCAGCAGCCTCCCAGAATGTCGGACCCGCCGGCAGGCTCGGTGGTGGCGATGCCCAGAAAAGCCTCGCCTCGCGTCACTTGGGGGAGGTATTCCTCTTTGAGCTCAGGCGAGCCGTATTGATAGAAGATGAATCCCCACGCGGCCTCCACCAGGTAGAGCACCGGGACGGCCAGGCTGATGTCAGCACGGCCCAGTTCCTCGGCGGCGATGGTGGCCAGCGTCCAATCGCTCCCCGCGCCGCCGTACTCCTCACCCACCAGCGGGGCCAGCAGGCCCATCTCGGCCATCCCCTCGACGATGTCGGGGGGGATGCGCTCGGCGGTATCAATCTCGCGCACGCGGGGCGCGATTTCTTTTTGGGCAAAGTCGCGCACCGCCCGTCGCCACAGGCGTTGCTCTTCAGTCCAGCCAAAGTCCATGTTTGCATCTCCTGGTTCGTTTTGTCGGGAGATTCGAGTGTAACACGATAATTACTAGATGTCAAATAACTTAAAGCTCAAAGCTCTGCACCATCATTTGCCTATCAGCGGATTTGGTAGTATAATTATCGCTCGGTGCTGGGCAGAGATCGGCCTGGCTATTTTCCTCGAAGAGTGCTCTTCACAAGGATGAGATGAGTTTGAGAAATGAGCAGGATGTGACAACCGAGGCTTCTCCAGCGGCCCTGGTGATAGGAGGCGGGATAGCTGGCATCCAGGCCGCGCTGGACATCGCCGATGCTGGCTTCAAGGTGTATCTGGTAGAAAGGGAGCCCAGCATCGGTGGGCGCATGGCCCAATTGGACAAGACCTTTCCCACCCTCGATTGCTCGTCCTGCATCTTGACCCCCAAGATGGTTGACGTGGGCCGGCATCCCAACATTGAGCTTCTCACCTACAGCGAAGTGGTGGATCTCCAGGGCCAGGCGGGAAGCTTCCGGGTCCAGGTCAAGAAGAAACCCCGTTACGTCCACGAAGAACTGTGCACCGGCTGCGGGCTGTGCGCGGCGGCCTGCGTCTGGAAGAAAATCCCCTCCGAGTTCAATGAAGGCGTGGCCATGCGCAGCGCGGCCTACATCCCATTTCCCCAGGCGGTACCTCTGAAAGCTGTCATTGACGAAAAGACCTGCCTTTATCTGACCAGAGGCAAATGTGGTCGAAAGTGCGAACAGGCCTGCGAGCGAGGGGCCATTGATTTCGAGATGCAGGAAGAGCTGGTGGATTTGCACGTGGGGGCCGTCATTGTGGCTACCGGCTTCGACCCTTTCGATCCCCACCTCAAGCCGGAGCTGGGCTATGGCCAATACCCCAACGTCATCACCGCCCTCGAATTCGAGCGCCTGGCCTCGGCCTCCGGCCCTACGGCGGGGAAGATCACCCTCAACGGCAAAGAGCCGAAAGACGTGGTGTTCATCCAGTGCGTTGGCTCGCGGGATCAGAGCGTGGGAAACGAGTACTGCTCGCGGGTGTGCTGTATGTACACCGCCAAGCAGGCTCACCTGGTCGAGGAGAGAATATCTGGGGCTGAGGTGACGGTGTTCTACATGGACGTGCGAGCTTTTGGCAAGGGGTACGAGGAGTTTTACGACCGGGTGAGGAGCGAGGGGGTGCGATACCGGCGGGGCAGCGTGTCGGAGATCTACAAGCGTGGCGACAGGGTGGTGGTGCGGGCTGAGGACACCTTGCTAGGCGAGCCGCTGGAGGTGGAGGCGGACCTGGTGGTGCTGGCCGTGGGGGTCGTGCCTCGGGCGGACGTGGAAGACGTGGCGGAGTTGCTGAATCTGGAGCGCTCGCCCGATGGTTTCTTCGCCGAGGCTCATCCCAAGATGCGGCCAGTGGATACCGCCAGGGAGGGCATCTATCTGGCAGGCTGCTGCCAGGGGCCCAAGGACGTCCCCGACACCGTGGCCCAGGCCAAAGCCGCGGCCTCGTCAGCGATTGTGGTGTTGCGGCAAGAACAGGCAAAGCTCAAACAGGAGTCATAGATGGGGGCTGAGCCTGGTGTTTCAGACAAGAACGCGCCCCGGATCATCAACCGAGGCTGGGAGGGGAAAAGAGATGTCAGCACGTCAGGGAGTTCAGGCCGACTTAGTGTCCACCGTGAAGGAGCCCACTTTGGCGATACCTCTGCGGATTCTGAAAATGGTGTTGATTCACGGGGACATAGAGGAGCTAGAAGACTGGCTTCTGCTGCACAACCCTGAATTTATCGCCAGAATGCGGCGGGCCAGGGAGAATGATTTGGCGGGGAGAAGCATTGCATGGGAGCAGGTGAAACAGGAACTGGGTATCGAGTAGTCTTCGATCCAGAGGCTGTAGACGATCTGCGTGACCTGGACCCGCCCGTGCGGAAGCACATTGCAGAGAAGATAGAATGGCTGAAGGAGCACGCGGAACGGATACGTCACCAGCGATTGAAGGGCCTACCTAAGGATCTTCGGGGTTTGTGCCGATATCGGGTCGGGGATTATCGAGTGCTGTATTGGGTATACCCCGGACGGCGGGAGCTGAGGATATACGCCGTGATCCATCGGCGCACAGCGTATGGAATTCTTCGATAAAGGGAGTGAACGGGAGTCTTAGATGGTAGTTCATTCAGGTATTTCAAACAAGGCAGGTTCGGTTTTAATCGTAGGAGCAGGCATCAGCGGCATGGGCTCGGCCCAACTGCTGGCCCAGATGGGGTACAAGGTCTATCTGCTGGACAGCGCGCCGGGCATCGGCGGCTCGATGCACCTGCTGGACCGCACTTTCCCCACCGATTCGTGCGGCATCTGCATCATGTTGCCCGACCAACCCTCCTACTGCCCCACCCTGGAGTGCGGGATGAATCCCAACATCGAGATCCTATCCTGCGCCGAGGTGGAATCCCTGGAGGGAGAGGCGGGCGATTTCAGGGCGCTGGTCAAGTACCGGCCTCGCTACGTTGACATCGAGAAATGCAACAACTGCGGCCTGTGCGTCGAGGTCTGCCCTGTGGAGCGGCCCAGTGATTATGAGGGCCATCTCCACAAGGTGAAGGCCATCTATCGCCCTCCCACCCGCGCCGTGCCCGATGCCTACGTGATAGACATGGATTACTGCACGCGGTGCGGCCAGTGCGTCGAGGTCTGCCCCACCGAGGCCAGTGACCTGGACATGGCCGAGCGGCGCTCCGAGATCGAGGTGGGGGCGGT
>CAYNWI010000087.1:0-1850 GCA_964400825.1 uncultured Anaerolineae bacterium
AGTTAGACTGCAGATCCCCCTACTTCGACGATGAGCCTGTTCGCCTGGCTTTGTCGGTTGACCTATGACTTACGGAGCGGGAAAGCCACCTGCGTGAACTGCGCGGGTGGCTTTTTTAAATGTTGCCAAAGGAGGTGAAATCTGGTATACTTACTCAGCAGCCGAATAGATATGGGATTGCAGAGCCATAGCGATACGACTGACCTTGACATACCTGAAGACGTAGAGAGAGGAGGGATTGGAAGTGGCTGAGAGAAAAGCCGCAACTTTGGAACAGGTCGTTTCTTTAGCCAGACAACTGCCGCCCGTGGAGAAAATCCGCCTGATCGAGCGCATGGTTCCAGAGATCGAGCGTGACATGCTCGGCCAGCGACCGCCCAGGCGCAAGTCACTGCTGGGCTTGTGTGCTGATCTGGGGCCGGCCCCCTCGGCCGAGGACATAGACGAAATCCGCCACGAGATGTGGGCCGACTTTCCGAGGGAGGACATCAGTCAACCCTGACGACAGTCTGGTAATCCTACTCCATTCAGTCTCCCTCTTTCTCAGACTTCTAGCCGGGCAGCAAAATGGATACAGACCAGGCATGGGCAGCAGATATTCGCCGCACCAGGCACATTCGACTTCCTGCTGGCCACCGCCATGCACGAGGCTGGCAAACAGGCGAGGTGTTCAGTGTGGTGCGGCCAGAGGTGAGCAAGGAGATGGAGCAAGAGCTGCGGGAAATGGTGCAGGAGATGCTTGAGGAGGACTTGCTTTGAACTCGGTGAGAACTGCCTTTTTTTGGATCATCGCCAACGCGCTGGACGCTACAACCACCCACCTTGTCTTTCAACTAGGCGGGACTGAATTGAATCCCTTTCCTGCTTTCGTCCTTGCCAGGTTTGGAGTGACTACCTTCTGGAGTCTGAAAGCGTGGGCTACTCTTGCGCTGCCAGTGGTCATGGTATATCTAGCCCGGCGATACCCTTATGCTGAGAACTACCCATGGAAGTTGATGGAGTTCTCAACGGCTTTGGTTACATTGGTAGCTGGATTGAACTTGTGGAAAATTGTCGGGTAGCTGGTCACAGCGGGCCATGACGGCAAGTGTAGTCCGGCTCAAAAGGATGGAGGGCAATATGTCCAAGATCACTTTCATCGGTGCTGGCAGCACCGTCTTTGCCAAGAACCTGCTGGGCGACATTCTCAGTTTTCCTGAGCTGGCAGGCTCGACCATCAGCCTGCACGACATTGACGAGGAACGTCTGCGCACTACGGAGACGGTGGCGCACAAGATCGCCACGCTCCTGGATGCCCATCCCGCCATCGAAGCCACCACCGACCGCCGGGCGGCCCTGGATGGTGCCGACTATGCTATCAGCATGTTCCAGGTGGCTGGCTACCAGCCCGGCACGGTGATTGATTTTGAAATCCCCAAGAAGTACGGGCTGCGCCAGACCATTGGCGACACCCTGGGCATCGGTGGCATCATGCGCGCCCTGCGCACCATCCCCGTCCTGCTGGACATGTGCCGCGACATGGAAGAACTGTGCCCCGCTGTCACTTTCCTCAACTACGTCAACCCGATGGCCATGAACTGCTGGGCTATCAGTAGAGCCAGCAAGATCAGGGTGGTGGGCTTGTGTCACAGTGTCCAGGGCACGGCGCGACAACTGGCCCAAAACATCGGCGTGCCGTTGGGGGAGATCAACTACCTGGCTGCTGGGATCAACCATCTGGCCTTCTTTCTCAGGTTTGAGCGGGATGGCGAAGACCTCTATCCGCTGATACGCCAGGTGGTGGAGGAAGGCCGGGTGCCCGATTGGGATCGGGTGCGCTACGAGATGCTCACCCGGCTGGGGTATTTCGT
>CAYNWI010000087.1:1950-8926 GCA_964400825.1 uncultured Anaerolineae bacterium
TGCCCGATTGGGATCGGGTGCGCTACGAGATGCTCACCCGGCTGGGGTATTTCGTGACCGAATCTAGCGAGCACTTTGCCGAATACGTGCCCTGGTTCATCAAGCGGGATCGCCCCGACCTGATCGAGCGCTTCAACATCCCTTTGGATGAATATATCTATCGCTGCCAGGCGCAGATCAAGGCGTGGGAGTTTGTGCAGGACAGGCTGGGGGATCTCGATGCGCCTTCTGACAAATCCCTGCGCGAGGTGCTGAGCGCCATTCCCGTGATGCCTCTGATTGCTGAGTACATCGTCCACGCCTTTGAAAACAGAGACAGAGTGACGCTGAGCGGCGAGTATGCCCCGCTGATCATCCACAGCGTGGAGACCGGCGAGCCTCGGGTGGTCTATGGCAACGTGCCCAACCGTGGCCTGATTGACAACCTGCCTCAGGATTGCGTCGTGGAAGTCCCCTGCGCGGTGGATAAGAACGGCGTGCAGCCCACCCGCATCGGTTCCCTGCCCCCCCACCTGGCCGCGTTGATACAGACCAACGTCAACGTGCAGGCGCTGACGGTGGAGGCCGCCTTGACTGGCCAGCGGGAACACATCTACCACGCCGCCATGCTCGACCCACACACCGCCGCCGAGCTGACTCTTGATCAGATTTGGAACCTGGTGGATGATTTGATCGAGGCCCACGGCGACTGGCTACCGGCGTATCATTCGGGCTAACATCACCGTTGCCGTACCTACTTGCAAGACACCATCAGTGATCTTCTCGAGCAGATTCATCTTCTCACCTTCGATTACAAAACTACCTTCTCTGGCCAGGGCTCTTGCTTTGAAGTTCCCCAAAGCTGGCTGATGTATTCTATCGAGAATAAGTCCTCTAACACATGGAGCCAGTAAGTGCCGCTGTCGGAAAGAACTATCTCATCACCATCGTCCTGCTTCAAGAATCCGAGGAGAGAGAACAACTTCATATACTTCCCGTAGACTCTGTCGAACTCCTTTCCAAACCTGTTCTGGAAATCACTTCTTTTGAACCTCGTCTCATAGATCCTCCAGTACAGCCAGCCGGCCATTTGCATGTTTTCGGTCAGATCGAGCGACAGGGCGATGGGCAGCCTCCCGTTCTCGAGTGCCCTGATGTACTCTTGAACATTGAAGGTGTTGAGGTAGAAAACATCCTTGAGATAAGAGCCTCCGCTGGCGCCGAGGCCCACGTAGAGAGGCACGGTCACGGAACAATACTTTGGAACTCCCGGCCTGGTGAAGGCCCAAACAGAGGTTCTCTCAAAGCCCGCGCCATAGAAGATCCTCTCCAGGAGGCCCAGCATCTTTCTTCTCTTGAAGAAGCCAGAGATGCTGTGGTTGCTTTCCCTGGCAGTCCGTCCCATTTTAGTGTAGGGAAACCTGAAGAGCGGGTAGGCCGCCACCTGATCAATGCCCATTTCGACCAGGGTGTGGCCAGCTTGCTCCACCTCGCTGTAGGTTTGGCCAGGCAGGGCGAAGATGAAATCCGCATTGACGCACTTGAAGCCGTTGCCAACGGCTCTGTTGACCGCTGTCACTACCTGCTCGACAGAATATGGTCTGCAGAGGGCCTTCAGGTGGTGGTCTTGAAGAGCCTCCACCCCGATACTCAGATGCCCCACTCCGAGGGAGCTAATGGCGTTTAGGCTATCCAAGGTCAAGTCATTGGGATGGCTCTCCATGTGTACGTCGCACTGAATGTTAAAGGATCCCAAGACATGCTCCAGAATCTTGTCCAGGCCGCTGTAGAGCATCGTGGTGGGCGTTCCGCCACCGATGTAAAAAGAGGTCACCGGCCTATTGCCAATCAATTCGGAGTAGATGTCAATCTCCTTCTTAACGGCATCCGTGTACCTTTCCGCTACTTCAGGATGATAAATCTCCTTGTTGTAGGGACAGTAAGGGCAGATTTGGCGGCAGAAGGGGATGTGGAGATAGAGACCGAATTCGTCAATATCCCGAAACCTGCCCTCCAGCGAGGGAATCTTGCTTTCAAGGGCGACGTAACTCTCTTTAGTTAACAGTCTCCTCAGTTGGGTTCTCAGCAAACTTTCAAGCCACACCGTATCAATCCCCCGATCCTAGCCAGCAGACCAAGAACAAGACTCCCGCTGCCAATGGAGGTAAGCCCAAGGTCAAACACATGAGCACCAGGTTCGAGGCAGTGAAGCTTCCCCGGACACAGGCGCGCACGATGAAGCCGAGAGCCACGAGGCCCTCTAACACCAGGAGCACCCCGCCGATCCCCTCCCAGCGCCAGGCCACGAGCGTGCTCAGGATGAATATGCCTCCTGGCACCAGGATGTGCATCAGCCAGTTGAATGGCCCGGCGTTCTCAACGTAGGCCGAGCCGATCCCAAACCAGAGCCAGAAGACGATGGCGATGATCATCAAAACCCGCGCCGCTGAGCGCGACTGTTTCCATCTAGGGCCCACTATATTGTTGCCTTTCTTTGATATGAGATTCTATTGGGGTGCTCGTATGCGCCTGCTTAAACGCCCCGTTCCCAGGCCCAACCCGATGAGCAGCACTCCGATGATGAGGAGCGCGATAGGCATCCCGATTCTGTCGGCGAAATGCTCGAAGTTCACGTAGATGATCAGGAAGAGGAGGAAGGCGGCTCCGCTGTAGAGGAAGGCTTGTGACTGCCGTTTCACGCTGGCAGCTATGCAACTGATGCTGGCCAGGAAAGCTATGACTTCCATCGTTGCTTTCTGCCAGGTTACAGGGTATTCATCCATAGCCGGGATGAAAGCGAACCCCAAGACGGCCAGGGCTCCAAAGATGCGGGATACTCCTACCAGATCCTTCCTCTCCCTCGCCTGCAGCCACTCCGAAAGCGCCAGACATAAGCCGCCCGCCACCAGGCCAATCACCAGGATCAACAGATTCTCAATGAAATGATTGAGGGGCGGAAGGGTGTAGTCCAGCCAGCCCAGGAACGTCAATAATACCGCGCTGCCGCAAAGATGGAAGGCGATGCTCTGAGTGACGGTGGGGAGCAGGACGAAGGCAGCTCCAGCCACGCCCGTCGCCAACAGACAGCTCACCACCACCCAGGGGTCGGTAGGTCCCCGCCTAGACCAATCAATGAGGTCCAGTTCATTAAAAATCGCCCCAAAGGATAGCGCGCTCAGCAGGCAGCCTCCCAGCCACAAGGCCTGCGCTCCCCGCCTGAGCCGCACGCTCTCTGAGCCGCGCAGCCGCCAGCCCAACGTCAGCATGGCAAGCGTGGGAATGAGCATCGAGAGTATCCTACCTGCGCTCCCCAGCGCCTCCCAATTTAGCCCCACCAGGAAGGCCATCGCCAGAAAGACGACCAGGCTGCCGAGGTAAACGAAGATCTCATCGGCCTTCACCCGGCGGGCTGGCGATATAGCCACAGCCTTTGCCTCCCTCTGCCTGAGCGCCTCGCCCTGCTCAGGAGAGATCAGCCCTTCCTCCACCCACTCCTCGATCTTGCTCAGTAGAGATTCTTGCTTGGCCATTATGCTCCTCCTCTCTTTCCAAGAAAGACAGCCCCTTTGTGCTTATATTAAACCACAAAGGGGCTGCCATTACAAGGGCAAAAGCTGCCAAAAACTGCCAACCTAAACCCGCCCCCTCCGCTGTGCTTCCCCCTCCATCTCCTCCAGCGCCCTGGCTACTCCTCGGACGGCCCGACGGCGGGCGCGGTTGAAAGTGCCCTCGCCGATGTAGAGCCTGGCCATGATGTCGCGGTTCAGCTCCCCCAGCACGTAGGCGTCGTGCAGGATGACGTATTGGTGCCACTCCCGAGTGGGCAGCGAGGGCTGTGGGCCAGGCGGTTTGAGTTTCTCGATGGCAGTGGTCAGCACCTCCTGTAGAGCCCTGCCTCGGTCGAGGTGGGTAACGAAGGGGCTCTCTTGGATATCGAGACGTAACTCGACGATGCGCAGTTGAGCCAGTTTGTGCTCTCCCAGGTAGGGGTAATCGTACAGATGCCGCAGGGCGTCCTCCACCAGGGAGATGACCTCTCCCTCGCCCACCCCCTCCAGAATCGGCAGCTTTGACTCCAGCACCTCTTGCATCCTCAGCCTCAGCTCCCTCTCCCGCTGGCGAAACTCCGTGACCAGGCTGTCTATCTGGCGCACGCTTTTCTCTTGCAGCCGGACGCTGTGCACCATGCCGGCCACCCTCTCTGCCACGTCCTCCAGCAAGTCGAAGTCGTCCTCGGTGTAGCCGCCCCCCATCGCCTTCGGGCCGAGAACGATGGCCCCGCTTTGTTCGCTGCCATAGTGCATGGGAACCAGAACAGCCATGCCTTCGAGGTTCGGGGATCTCACGGGAAGGGACGGGGCAGTTATCTCGTCGGCAGTTAACACTTGGGCGGCGATGTGCTCACCCCGCAGGTCCGTCGGGTAGGCGGCGACGATGGCAAAGTCCTCCACCTCTCGCAAGGCAATGAAACATCTGCTAGCCCCCAGGGATCGGCAAAGGACGTGGACAATGCCCTGCAGTTGGCCTGGCAGATCGTAGCCTGGGGCGGCCTCGCGGGCGAAATCCCGCAGGTTGGCCCTCACCTCGCGGTACTGCCTCCGATAAAAGAGCCGGTCCAGGTAGGTCCGAGCCCAATCGTACAGAGAGTGGGAGGTGATGGCCAGCATAATGACGAAGATGAAAGCGATGAAGGGGACGTCGTAAACGATGTAGGAGATGAAGGTGACCAGCAGGTAGACACCGGTCACCAGGCTGATGGCCAGGGTGGTGTAGACAAAATCAGACCCGCTGACCCTCCCCTCGACGAGAGCATTGTAGCGAGCCGCACCGTAGCCCAGGAGAGCCACTCCTGCGCCGAGGCTGAGGCTGCTGATAAATGTGGGCGTATCCAGCCCGAGCTGGGTGGAAAGGGTGGTGTATACCCCACTGAATATCGCCAGCGAGGTGGCCCACAAGAGGATGACGAACTGTTGTCGTATGGGAGGGCTCTTCGTCTGCTTCCGGCTTAGCCAGAGGTTGTAGAGAGAAAGGGCAGGGACGGCGATCAGGTAGAGGCCGAAGAGGAGATAGATGGGGCCAGGGCGCTGGGCGCTGTTGTAGATGGGCGGCTTGGTCGTCGCTCCGGCGAACACCCAGGGAGTATAGGCTTCCACGGCCACAAAGTTCAGGGTCAGGAAATAAACGAGGATGACCAGCAGACGCTGTTTGCTGGCCAGCCTGCTGGGCAGGAAAGACGCGCTCAAGTGGAACCAGAAGGGGGCCGCGAGGGCGACACTCCACCCCCACCACCAGGGTAGAGTGCCATCCTCCGGCGAGACGTTGATATAGGTCAAACTGTTCAGGAAGGAGCCGGCCAGGGACCAGAGGGTGGCACTGGCCAGCCAGGAGACCCTGCTGCGCGGGCTGCGGGTGACGATGTAGAAGCCCAGCCACAGCGAGAGAGCCAGGCAGATGAAATTGACGATGGAGGTTAAGGTGAACAGAAAGGATTCCACGGGTTCGGTGCCCCCCGACTTTGAGTCATTCCGGCAGATGACAGTATAGCAGATTTCAGCGGCTTTGACAACTCAATTGCCAATCTCGCTCCAAAGTGTTATAATAGAACCAGCAAGAGAAGGTGGTCATGGAGACGCAGGAGGTGAAGAGGCTGATATGAGAAAACACCCGATTTTAGGCGACGTCCGCCCCTACAACTTCATAAGCCCCACGGGACGCCAGGTGACGGCCTGGATGAGCGTGGAGCGAGACCACCGGCTGGGGGCTCTCCTCATCGAGGCCGTGAATGGGAGGGACACGGGACAATTCGTCTACGGCATTCCCAAGATCCACTATCCCTATCGGCGCGACAAGGAGATTGACCTGGAGAACGTCACTTCCGATGACATCGTCCTGCCCACCGACTACGAGCGGGTGCTCCTGCGCCAGAAGGTGGACGGCACGAACGTCACCTGGTTCGGCCTGCTGGACGGCCGGGGCGAGATGGTCGAGATCATCCCCAAGACCCGCCAGGCCGTCCTCAACAAGCCCTCGGAGATGCACTCCGTCTACGACCTCCTGCCCGACCTCTACGAGATGTACCCAGGAATTCTCCGGGCCGTCCGCGACACCAAGCTCAGCCTCTCCTTCGAGTGCTATGGCTATCGAAACCCGCACACCCTGGTCTACGACTTCCCCCTCCAGCTCTCCCTCATCGTGGCCATAGATGACCAGGGGCGGCTTCGGCCCTGGAGGGAGCTGGCGGCCCTGGCCGAAAGGTACGAGCTGCACCTGCCGCAGGTCGTCTTCGAGACCGATAAGCCCGATGTGCGGGCCGAGTGGCTCAGATTTCGCCTGGAGTTGGACCAGAGGAACCAGCCCGATAAGTTGGTGGACGAGGGGGTGGTGTTCACCTTCTGCTACCCCGACACCATCAAGCTGGTCAAGTGCAAGACCAAGACCCTGGAGGAGGCCCACATGTCGGTCATGGCCGCCGAGCAGGCCGAGATCCCCAAGGAGATCCTGTTCAAGGCCGTCTGCCGCGTCTACGACGATGGCTTTGCCGGAGAGGGGTGGGACGTGGTCTGGGGTCAGCTCCAGGCGGAGCTGATGGAGGACTACGTGGAGGTGGCCGTGGCCCGCCACCTGTACAAGGCGGAGAAGCTGTGGGAGTGGAAGCTGAGGCTGGAAACCGTGCGCCCTTACATCGAGCGGGCCATGAAGGAGACGGGGAGCCGCGAGCTGGCCGTAGTCATGCCGGTAGTGCGGAAATGGCTCAGCAAGGAGAACACCAATCTGGCGGCCCAGATTCTGATCGGGAACATATAACCTCACGGAGGATAGGCGAGCTTGGCATTGAGCTAGTCAACTTCGGCGTTTTGAAGCAAAGGTGAAGAGGAAAAGCCGTGCGAGTCATAGCGGGGAAGGCCAAAGGTAGAAAGCTACGCTCAGTGCCGGGCGACGTCGCCCGCCCCATCACCGACCGGGTCAAAGAGTCCCTGTTCAACATCCTGGGCGACGA